>JAXDPC010000385.1:0-3591 GCA_034668525.1 Sphingomonadales bacterium | reverse complement strand
ACCTCGACCGCCAATCTCGAGCGCGTCGTCCGCCGCACCGATCTCAACGGCCAGGTCCGCTCCGAGCGCGACCTCGCCCGCGAAGTCCAGGCGCTGCGCGAGCGGATCGAGATCATCGCCACGCAGGACAATCTGGTCGAGATCGTCGCCCGTTCCAATCTCAGCGGCTTCTCCAACGCCCAGAACGCCCGCACCGCGACGGCGGTCGTCCAGGGCCTGCTCGACCTGTTCGCGCAGGAGAGCTTCGGCGACGACAGCGCCGAGACCGGCCAGTCTCTGGCCTTCCTCGAGGAGGAGCTGCGCCGGCGCGAGACCCAGCTGCGCGAGGCCGAGCAGCGCCGCGTCGAGTTCGAACAGCGCTATATGGGCCAGCTTCCCGGCGAAGGCTCGATCAGCCAGCGCATGGCCGCGGCGCGGATGGAGCTTTCCAACCTCGACCAGCAGCTGATCGCCGCCCGTAGCGCCGTCAGCAGCCTGCGCGCCCAGCTCAACGCGACGCCGGCGATGCTCCCCGGCGGCGGCGGCGGCGGCGGCGCGGGGAGCCAGCTCGCCCAGCTCGAGGCCCAGCTCAGCTCGCAGCTCGGCATGGGCCGCACCGAGCAGCATCCCGACGTCGTCTCGACCCGCTCGCAGATCGCGCGGCTGCGGCCGCTCGCCGACGCCGAGCGCCGCTCCGGCGGGGGCGGCGGGATGGCCAATCCGAGCTACGTCTCGCTGCGCGCCATGCTCGCCGAGCGCGAGGCGCAGGTCAGCGCCGCCAGCATCCGCCGCGCCCAGATCGAGGCCGACCTCCAGCAGCTCACCGCCCGCCAGTCGTCCGAGCCCGGCGTCGTCGCCGAGCAGTCGCGCCTCAACCGCGACTATGACGTGATGAAGCAGCAATATGACCGGCTGCTCGCCAATCGCGAGCAGGTGCGGCTGCGCAGCGATCTGCAGAGCCGGACCGATGCGATCAACTTCCGCGTCATCGACCCGCCGAGCCGGCCGACCGTGCCCGCCGCGCCCAACCGGCCGCTGCTGCTCAGCCTGGTCCTGATCGTGGCGCTCGCCGCGGGCGTCGGCGCCGCCTTCGTCCGCGGCCAGCTTCAGACCACCTTCCCGACCGAGACCCGGCTCGCCGCCGCCACCGGCCTGCCCGTGTTCGGCACGATCGGCGAGGTCGTCACCGCCGCCCAGCGCGCGCTGCGCCGCCAGCGGCTGCGCTGGCTCGGCGGCAGCGTCGCCGCGCTCTGCGCCGCCTACGCGGTGCTGATGGTGATCGAGTTCTGGCAGCGAAGCACGGTCGCATGAGGGGATCGGAAGAGATGAAGCACGTGCCGATCCGCACCGGGCCGTCCTTGCTCGAACGCGCCGCCGAGATTTACGATTTCGGCTCCGGCGCGCTGATCGCGCCCGCGCCGCCCATCGCGCCCGAGCCCGCGCCCGAGCCCGAGCCGCTTCCGCTCGCCGAGGCCGCTCCGCCGCCTTCGCCCGAGCCGGTCGCCGCGCCCGAGCAGCCGCTGCCGCTGCGCAGGCCGCCCGCTGCCGCGCCGCGCCGCGCAATCTCCGGCCGCAGCGCGGCGATCGACCGCGTCCGTCTTCGCCAGGCCGGCTTCATCCTTCCCGAAGTCGGGAGCAGCACGCTCGCCGAGGAGCTCCGGCTGGTGAAGCGCCAGCTGCTTCGCGGCGTCGCCGGCCGCACCGGCATCGGCGCCGACAAGCGCCGGACCGTCCTCGTCTGCTCGGCGCAGCCGGGGGAGGGTAAGACCTTCTGCGCGCTCAACCTCGCGCTCTCGCTCGCCGCCGAGAGCGACGTCGAGGTGCTGCTGGTCGATTGCGACGTCGCCAAGCCGGAAGCGCTGGCCCTGCTCGGCATCGAAAGCGGGCCGGGGCTGATCGACGCGCTCGCCGACCCCGCGCTCGATCCCGAATCCTGCGTGATCCGGACCGACGTCGACGGTCTTTCCGTCCTGCCCGCCGGGCGCCAGGCCAACAACGTCCCCGAGCTGCTCGCCTCGGCCCGGACCGGCGAGATCCTCGCCGGCCTCGCCGCCGCCGATCCGCGCCGGATCGTCCTGATCGACTCGCCGCCGGTGCTGATGGCCTCGCCGGCCGGGATCCTGGCCGGCCATGTCGGGCAGGTGCTGGTCGTCGTCCGCGCCGACAGCACCACCGAAAGCGACCTCAAGGAGGCGGTCGGCCTCCTTTCCGCCTGTGACCATGTCGGCCTCGTGCTGAACGGCGCCGGCTTCGCCGCGAGCGGACGCCGCTTCGGCCAATATGAGGAATCGGAATGATGAGCATGCGCAGGCTGTTGTGCGCCGGCGCCCTCGCCGCCGCGCTGTTCGCCGCCGGTCCTGGCTACGCCCAGTCCGGCCCGCCCGCCGGCGGCGCCGACGACGAGCTCGCCGGCGAGGCTCCCGCCGAAGCCGGCGCCGAGGCGGCTCCGGCCGCGTCCCGCCGCGGCGGCGCCCCGCGGGTCGCGCACCCGCACGCCGAGATCCAGCCTTATGTCGAGCTCAATGCGGGCGTCAGCGCCGACCTTGGCGGCGGCGACGACGACGTGCTCACCTACACTTCGGTCGCGGCCGGGGTCGACGGACGGGTCGTGACCCGCCGCGTGACCGCCCAGGCCAGCTACCGCTACGAGCGCCATATCGCGCTCGACGGCGACATTGCCGACGCGGATGCCCACAGCGGCGTCGCCATGGTCCACGCCCAGGTCGCGCCCGGCCTCAGCCTCGACGCCGGCGCGCTCGCCGCCCGCGCCGGCGGCGCCGGGCGCTCCGTCGCGGGGCCCGATCGCGAGCCTTCCGGACAGGTGTTCAGCGCTTATGCCGGCCCGACCCTCAGCACCCATGCCGGCGCCCTCGAGGTCAACGCCGCCTATCGGCTCGGCTATGTCCATGTCGACGACGACGATCTCGCCGGCGGTTCCGGCAACGGCTTCGGCGACGCGACGGTGCACAACGCGACCGCCAGCATCGGCATGGGACCGGGGGGCCGGCTGCCGGTCGGCTGGACGGTCGGCGGCGGCTATGTGCGCGAGGAATCGGGCGGCGACTTCGACAACCGCTTCGCGGCCGCCTACATCCGCGGCGACGTCGTCCTGCCCGTAGGGCCGACCCTCGCGCTCACCGCCGGCGTCGGCTACGAGGACATCTCGTCGAGCCAGAGCGACGTGCTGCGCGATTCCAACGGCGCGCCGGTTCTGGTCGGCGGCCGCTTCGTCGCCGATCCGACCCGCCCGCGCCTGCGCGGCTTCAACAACAGCGGCCTGATCTACGACGGCGGCATCATCTGGCGGCCCACTCCGCGCACCGAGCTGCAGGCGCGCGCCGGCCACCGCAACGGCGGCACCGCCTTCACCGGCTCGCTCCGCCACCAGCTGCCGCGCGGCTTCGGCCTCGGCGCCCAGGTCTATGACACGGTGGGCACGACCTCGACCAACATCGTCAACAATCTCAATGCGCTGCCGACCGAGTTTAATGCCAATCGCAACCCGCTCACCGGCGCGTTCGACGGCTGCGTCTTCGGCCGCGACCCGGGCACCGGCATCTGCTTCGATCAGGCCCTGCAGGCGCTGTCCAACTCCAGCTTCCACGCCCGCGG
>JAXDPC010000384.1:0-3308 GCA_034668525.1 Sphingomonadales bacterium | reverse complement strand
CGCCGACATCGCCAATTTCGCCTGGGTGCGCATCCACGAATGGCCCGGCGTGCCGGTCGAGGGGCTCGGCCACCTCCAGCGCTGGCTGGCGGCGATCGAGCAGCGCCCCGCCGTCCAGCGCGGCGTCAACGCCCCGCCCCGCCCGGAACCGTCCGAGGCGACGGTCGAGGTGGCGCGCAAGATGCTGGCCTGACCGAGACCGTCATCCCGGCGGAGGCCGGGATCCCGGCGAGTGAAACGCGAGGCGCCGATGGACCGCTACACACGATCGCCGCGAACCCTCGCCGAGATTCCGGCCTTCGCCGCAATGACGACTTGGTATAGACGCCCCTCCAGGAGGATTTCGCCATGAACGAGATGACCCGCATCGCCGCGCAGCCCGCTTATTCGGAGGCCGCGCAGCAGGCGCTGGCGCGCGCGCCCGCTTTGTTCATCGACGGCGAGTGGGTCGCCTCCAGTCACGACAAGACCCTCGCCGTCTACGACCCCTCGAACGGCAAGGAGATCGCGCGCATCGCCGACGCCTCCGACGCCGATGTCGACCGCGCCGTCGCAGCCGCCCGCCGCGCCTTCGACGACGGCCGCTGGACCGCGCTGCCGCCGATGCGCCGCGCCCGGCTGATGGACAGGCTCGCCGACCTCATCGAGGCGAATCTCGCCGATCTCGCCGAATTGGAATCGATCGACAACGGCAAGCCCCGCGCCGCCAGCCAGGGTTACGATTTGCCGACCTGCGTCTCGACCCTGCGCTATGCCGCCGGCTGGGCGACCAAGCTCTCGGGCGAGCATATCGACCCCGCCGCCTTCCCGTCGGGAGCGATCCACGCCTACGTCCGCCGCGAACCGGTCGGCGTCTGCGCGCAGATCGTGCCCTGGAACTTCCCCTTGATGATGGCGGTGCAGAAGATCGCGCCGGCGCTCGCCGCCGGCTGCACCCTCGTCCTCAAGCCCGCCGAGCAGACTCCGCTGACCGCGCTGCGCCTCGCCGATCTGGTCGCCGAAGCCGGCTTCCCCGCCGGCGTGATCAACGTGGTCACCGGGCTCGGCGAGACCGCCGGCGACCGCATGGTCCGCCACCCGGACGTCGACAAGGTCGCGTTCACCGGCTCGACCGCGGTGGGCAAGCTCATCACCCGCAACGCCGCCGACACGCTGAAGCGCGTGACGCTGGAGCTCGGCGGCAAGTCGCCGGTGATCGTGCTCCCCGACGTCGACGTCGCCCGCACCGCGCGCGGCGCCGCGACCTCGATCTTCATGAATTCCGGACAGGTGTGCATCGCCGGCTCGCGCCTGTTCGCGCACAAGGACGTGTTCGACAGCCTCCTGGAAGCGGTCGCCGCCAACGCCGCCAACTGGAAGATCGGCCCCAGCCTGGCGCCCGACACGATGATGGGCCCGCTCGTCTCGGACGAGCAGCAGGACCGCGTCCTTTCCTACATCGAATCGGGCCGGAGCGAGGGCGCTTCCGTGCTCTACGGCGGCGAGGCGCCCGGCTCCGACGGCGGCTGGTTCGTGCAGCCGACCATCCTCGTCGACGTGAAGCCGGAGATGCGCTGCGTGCGCGAGGAGATTTTCGGGCCGGTGCTGACCGCCACCCGCTTCGAGGATCTCGACGAGGTCGCCAAGGCCGCCAACGACACCAGCTACGGCCTCGCCGCCACCGTCTGGACCCGCGACGTCTCGGCGATGCACCGGATGGCCGCCAAGCTGAAGGCCGGCATGGTCTGGGGCAACACCGCCGCCGCGGCCGATGTCGCTTTGCCCTTCGGCGGCTACAAGCAATCGGGCTATGGGCGCGAGAGCGGCCGCTACGGCGTCGAGGCCTATACCGAGTTGAAGACGGTGGCGATCGCGCTCTAGGGGTCGCCCTGGCGTCCGTTCATCGTGCAGCCATGTCGGCGGGGCGATTCCGGGCGCCGCTTGCCCGCGTCCGCGCGCAGCCTCTATGGTCGTGCCGGGATTTCTCGAAGGGGAACAATGTGATGCGTCGATTCAGCGCCGGCCTCGCGGCAGCGTCCTTCCTGCTCGCGGCCTCCGCGCAGGGGCAGACGCCGGCGGTGACCACGCCGGCCGCGACCCCCGCCGCGCCGGTCGCGCCGCCCACGGCCGAGGAGCGGCAGCGGCTCGCCGCCGCCACGCAGCGCGGGATCCAGCTCTTCGAGCTCGCCCGCGCGGCCCAGCTCACCACCCAGGACATGCTGGCGCGCGTTCCCGATCCGAGCGCGGCCGGAATAACCGGCTGGATCGCGACCCCCGAGGGCAGCGGGCTCACCGTCATCTATTATGCCGAAGGGCCGGAGGGGCCTGTCGCGGCCTATCGCGCCCAGGTTCTCGGCGGCCGCATCGCCACGCCTGAAATCTTCACCGGCGCCGCGCGGCCGGCGCTCTCCGCGACGCAGCGCCGCATGGCCGCGGCCCGCGCCGCCGTCGCCACGCTCGACCGGCAGCCCTGCTCGGGCGACTTCAACGTGTTCGTCATCCCGCCGGCCGCGGCCGATTCGCCGATCGAGGTCTACAAATTGTCGCCGCAGAGCGGCCGCGGCCGCTATCCGCTCGGCGGCCATTTCCTCGCCACCGTCGCTCCCGACGGGACCGTCGCCTCGACCCGGGCCTTCGCCAATGGCTGCGCCGAGCTCCAGGCCCCGGCCGACACGACCGTCGCCGGCCGGCCCGCGGCGCCGGCGCGGCCGCTCGCCGTCACCCATTTGCTCGATCCCCTGCCGACCGAGATCCACGTCCTCTTGTCCTTGTGGATGAACCGGCCTCTGCTGGTCGCGACCGGCGATCCGGACCGGCTGTGGACCGTTGCGCGCGGACGGATCGGGCTGGTCGGGGCGGCGCAGGTGCCGCCGGCAGGTCCGGGTCGCTGACTCTTTGTAGGCGTTGAACGATGTTGCGCGCCTGCGTTTTTTGGAGGATTGGCGCGCTGTGACGAAGTTACTGGAACGGCTGGACATTCAGCCGAGGGGAGAGGGTAGGATGAACAGGACTCATATCGGGCTGGTTGCGGCCCTGCTTCTGGCCGGGACCGCGCCGCTGATCGCGCAGCCGGCCGCCACCGACGCGGCCCAGCCGGCGGGCAAGGCCCGCTACGGAAGCTGGGGCGTCGACCTCGCCGCCCGCGACCTTTCGGTGAAGCCGGGCGACGATTTCTGGCGCTACGCCAACGCGACCTGGATCCGCGCCAACCCGATCCCCGCCGACCGCATCGGCTGGGGCGTCTCCGCGGTCCTCAACGACGAGGTCGAGCAGCAGCTGCGGGCGATCGTCGAGCAGGGCGGCACCGATCCGGTCAGCCGCCAGGTCGG
>JAXDPC010000383.1:0-11426 GCA_034668525.1 Sphingomonadales bacterium | reverse complement strand
TGGACCGAGACGCCGCCCGCGTTGATGCTGCCGCGCGCCTCGACCCCGGCCGAGCCGGTGAGCGAGGTCAGCCTTTGCTCGCTGACGTTGAGGGTCAGGACCGGATCGCCGGTCTCGGTATAGCCGTCGATCTCGGCGCGGGCGTAGCGCAGGCCGACCACCGGGCCGACGCTGAGGCCGCCCACAGGCAGCAGGAAGCCCGCCTCGCCGCCGGCGACCATGGTCTCGCCGTCCGGATCGGCGCCGATCGTGTCGATCACCGCGTCGCGCTCGATCTCGTAATTGAGCCTGCCCCAGCCGGCATAGCCCTGGACGAAAGCGCCGCCGCCTTGCCAGCCGGCATAGGCGCCGAACTGCCAGCCGTCGGCCCCGGCGCTGCCGGTCGACGTATTGAAGTCGGCGTCGGCGCGGGTGTAGCTCGCCGCCGCGCCGAAGATGATGCCGGAGGAGAGGTCGTATTCGACGCCGCCGGTCGCCGCCTTGGTCTCGGCGTCGTAGCCGAGGCTGGTCTGGCTGCGGGCGGGATCGCTCTGGGCGATGTTGCCGCTGAAGAAGAAGTTGAGCCCCGAATGGCCGGAGCCGAAGCGGGCCGACGAAAGGTCGAGCCGCGACAGCATCGTGTTGCCGAAGCTGCGCGCCGCCTGCAGGCCGATTTCGCCCTGCGCCTCGAAGTGGAGCGGCGCCTCGACCTGGCGCGCGGCGTACTGCCCGACGATCTCGAAGCCGCGCGAGGTCAGATGGACCTGGTCGACGTAGAAGAGATATTGACGCGCGACGTCCGGGTTCGCCGCGCAAGCCAGCGGGCACGCGCCGGCGCTGATCAGGCCGTAAGCGGGGAGGTTGGCGGCGACGCGGTCGCCGATCCGGTTGAGATCGACATAGTTCACGATCACGCCCTGGCCAGCATAAGTGGCGAGCTGGGCGCGCATGCCGTTATTGTAGGCGGTGGCATAGGCGCTGCCGACCTGGGCGACGGCGAGGCCGTTCACTTCCGGCAGCCGGCCGACGTCGCCGGCGAGGAAGGTGAAGTTGCGCGCGCCGGCGCCGATCAGGGCGTTGAAGCCGGTGGTGGTCTCGGCGACGCGCGCCGACGCCTGGGCCGGGACGCCGGCGAGCAAGGCGGTGATCTGCGCCTGGGTCGGGTTGAGGCCCTGGCTGCGCTCATAGGCGCGGGCGTCGTTGCCGCCGATCGAAACGACCAGCAGGTCGTTGGCGTTGAAGGTCCCCGACACCCGCGGGAAGGCGGCGGGGCCGCCGCCGGCGAGGTAGGACTGATATTCGGTGACGAAGCCCGGGATGCCGGGGCCGTTGATGTTGCCGTTGCCGGTGAAGGCGCCGCCGATCGCGAAATTGGCGACCGGGACCTGGAGGATCTGCGACATGGTGTCGACGAAGTTGGTCGAATCGCTGAAGCGGCCCTGCGGATAGGGCGCCGGGCGCGGGATGCCGAGCAGCTCGAACAGGTTGCCGTCGTCGGCATAGCTGTCGCCGAACGCGACGATCCGGTCGACGGTCTGCGCGGAGGCCGGAGTCGCGGCGGCGAGTGCGAGGCCGCAGCCGGCCGAAGCCAGCAGCCTGGTGATGCTCTTCATAAATCCTCCCGGTCTGCTCCGCCCCCGGCGGAGTGACATTGATGTCAGCAGGGACATGACCGGCTTTGCCGTCTCTGGCAAGCGGGGGCTGGCGCGAAAGCTGTGGATCGCCGATGCTGCGGCCGATGGCGCGCGTCCGCATCCTCCATTGCCATTCGACCTTCTCGCTGGGCGGGAAGGAGGCGCGGGCGGTGCGGCTGATGAACGCGTTCGGGGACGCCGCCGAGCACATCGTGCTGAGCGGGATGCCCGGCAAGGTCTCCGCGCGCGCGGCGATCGACAGGCGGGTGCGGGTCGATTTCCCCGAGGACGCGCCGCCGCTCGCCGGGATGCCGGGGCCGCTGCGCCTCGCGCGGCTCGCCCGCTACCTGCGCGGCTTCGACCTCGTCCTCACCTATAATTGGGGCGCGTTCGACGCGGTGATGGCGCGGCGGCTCTACGGCGGCCCGCCGCTGATCCATCATGAGGACGGCTTCAACGAGGACGAGGCGGAGGCACTGAAGCCGAAGCGCAACCTCTACCGGCGGATCGGGCTCAAGGCGGCGCACCGGCTGGTCGTCCCGTCCGAGCGGCTCGAGAAGATCGCGCGGCGCGACTGGCGCCAGCCGCCGGAGCGGGTCGAGCGCATCGCCAACGGCATTCCCGTGGCGCGCTTCACGGCGGGGCCGGCGGACGAGATCCCGGGTCTCGCGCGCGGCGAGGGGGAGATCGTGATCGGCACCGTCGCCGGGCTGCGGGCAGTGAAGAATCTCCCCCGGCTGGTCCGGGCGGTCGCCGCGATGAGCGCGAAGAAGGTGCGGCTGGTCATCGTCGGCGAGGGCCCGGAATCGGAGCGGATCGCGGCCGAGGCCCGGTCGCACCGGGTCGCCGACCGCCTGGTCCTGCCGGGCTTCCTCGCCGATCCGGCGCGGTGGATCGGACGGTTCGACATCTTCGCTTTGTCGTCGGACAGCGAGCAATTCCCGATCTCGCTGCTGGAAGCGATGGCGGCGGGGCTGCCGGCCGCCGCGACCGACGTCGGCGACGTCGCTTCGATGCTGTCGGCGGACAACCGGCCGCTGGTCGTGGCCCGCGAGGACGAGGCCGCCTTCGCGGCGGCGCTGGACAGTCTCGCCGCCCGCCCGGACCTGCGCCGCGCCATCGGCCGCGCCAATCGCGAGAAGGCGGCGGCCGAATATGACGAGGCAGCGATGATCGCGGCCTATGCGCGGCTTTACGGTGAAGCCATCGGCCGCCCACATGCGTTCAGCGGAGCGACGGCAACATAGGTTTTGCCTCGGCGCGCCCGGGCTCCTATAGGCGCGGACGATTTCGGAGGTAGAATGTTCAAGGGTATCAGCCCGATCCTATATGCGGGCCGTGAGGTCCTTCCGCTCGTCGAAGGCGGCAAGGGCGTTTCCGCGACCAACCATGCCAGCTCGGGCGCCTGGGCCGCGGCGGGCGGGATCGGCACCGTCTCGGCGGTCAACGCCGACAGCTACGACGCCGAGGGCAAGATCATTCCCCAGGTCTATCACGCTCTGACCCGGCGGGAGCGGCACGACGAGCTCGTCCACTATGCGATCGAAGGCGCCGTCGAGCAGGTTCGCCGCGCCTACGACATCGCCTCGGGCCGCGGCGCGATCAACATCAACGTCCTGTGGGAGATGGGCGGCGCCCAGCGCGTCCTCCAGGGCGTGCTCGAGCGGACCAAGGGCCTGGTCGCCGGAGTGACCTGCGGTGCCGGCATGCCCTACAAATTGTCCGAGATCGCGGCTTCCTACGGCGTCAACTATCTCCCGATCATCAGCTCCGCGCGCGCCTTCAGCGCGCTCTGGAAGCGGGCTTATTCGAAGGCCGCCGAATGGCTCGCCGCCGTCGTCTACGAGGATCCCTGGCTCGCGGGCGGCCATAACGGCCTCTCCAACGCGGAGGATCCGCTGCAGCCGCAGGACCCCTATCCGCGGGTCAAGGCATTGCGCGAGACGATGCGCGCGGGCGGCATATCGGACGACGTGCCGATCGTGATGGCGGGCGGCGTCTGGAACCTGAAGGAATGGGAGCATTGGATCGGCAATCCCGAGCTCGGCCAGATCGTCTTCCAGTTCGGAACCCGGCCCCTGCTCACCCGCGAGAGCCCGATCCCGGAGGAGTGGAAGCAGCGGCTGATGACGCTCGACGAGGGCGACATCCTGCTCCACCGCTTCTCGCCGACCGGCTTCTATTCCTCGGCGGTGCGCAACCCCTTCCTGCGCGAGCTCGAGGCGCGGTCGCACCGCCAGATCGCCTTCACCAAGGAGCAATTGGGCGACCACGCCTTCCAGCTCGACGTCGGCGTCGGCGCCAAGAAGAATTTCTGGGTGACCCGGGGCGACCTGCTCCACGCGCGCGAATGGTATGCGCAGGGCTTCACCGAAGCGCTCAAGACTCCCGACGAGACCCTGGTCTTCGTCACCCCCGAGGAGAAGCACCGCATCCGCAAGGACCAGGCCGACTGCATGGGCTGCCTCTCGCAATGCGCCTTCTCGTCCTGGGCGGACAATGAGAAGAATACGACCGGCCGGCTCGCGGACCCGCGTTCCTTCTGCATCCAGAAGACGCTGCAGGACATCGCCCATGGCGGTCCGGTCGACCAGAATCTGATGTTCGCCGGCCACGCCGCCTTCCGCTTCAAGACCGACCCTTTCTATTCGAACGGCTTCGTCCCCACCGTGAAGCAGCTGGTGGACCGGATCCAGACGGGGGACTGAGCGGGCCGGGGGGCGCGACATGTGCAATCTCTACCGGATGGAGAAGGCGCCCGAGGCGATCGTCGCGGTCGTCCGCGAGCTGCAGTGGCCGCTCAGCTTTCCCGAGGGAATTCCGAATTTCCAGCCGCGCGACATCCGGATCACCGATCGCGCCCCGATCATCCGCGCCGCGCCCGGAGAGGGGCTGGAGCTGGTCGAGCGGCGCTGGAGCTGGCCCGCGCCGAACGGCAAGCCGGTCTATAATTTCCGCTCCGAAGGGCGCGACTTCCCGTGGGGGCGGTGCCTGATCGTCGCGGACGGCTTCTACGAATATACGACGCCCGCCGATCCCGCGCAGAAGCGAAAGGATCGCTGGCTGTTCACCAAGCCGGGCGAGGAATGGTTCGCCATCGCCGGCATCGTGCGCGACGTGCCCGCGGTGGGCGAGGCCTTCACCATGCTCACGACCGAGCCCGGTCCTGACGTCGCGCCCTATCACGGCCGCCAGGTCGTGGTGCTCGAGCGGGACGACTGGGGCCGGTGGCTCGACCCGCGGTGCCGTGCCGGCGAGGTGCTGCGTCCGCTTCCGGCCGGCGCTCTCGCGGTCGAAAAGGCGGCCTGAGCGGATGACGGGATTGCACATCTTTCGTTGAAAGCGAGGCGCTCGCGGTCCTACAGGTGGGGCGATGCTGAAACGTTCGATCCTCGCCGTAACGCTGGCTTTCGGGGCGCTTGTCCAAACGGGCGCCGAGGCGCAGCGGGAGCGGCAGCCGCCTTATTGGGTGTCGATCACGGCGTCGGACGCCTTGATGCGCAGCGGGCCGGCGCAGACCTACCCCGCGGTCTGGCGCTACGTCCGGCGCGGCCTGCCGATGCGGGTGGTCGCGACCCAGCCCAACTGGCGCAGGCTGCAGGATCCGGAAGGAGCGACCGGATGGATGATGGTGCGGCTGCTGAGCGACGTGCGCACCGCGCTCGTCACCGGCGCGGAGCCGCGGCCGATGCACGAGCGGCCGGAGGCCGGCAGCCGGGTGCGCTACCTCGCCGAGCCCGGCGTGGTCGGGCGGATCGAGGGCTGCTCGGGGGGCTGGTGCGAGCTCGACGTCGCCGGTCGGCGCGGCTTCATCCGCGCCGAGCACATCTGGGGCGCCGGCCCGGACGAGGAGGTGGATTGAGATGGCTTCGCTAAGTCTGGACGATTTCGCGCCGAGCGTCGGCGAGCGCTATGAGATGGAGGTCGACGGCACCGCCTATCCGGTCGAGCTGATCGACGCGTCGCCGCTCAACGATTCGGGGCGCGAAGGCGGTTCGTTCCGGCTCGAGTTCCGCGGCCCCGCCGACCCGGCTTTCCAGCAGGGGACCTTCACTTTCCGGCGCGACGGCGCCGGGCATGACATCTTCGTCGTCGCGGTCGGCCGCGACGGGACGGGAACCCGCTACGAGGCGGTGTTCTTCTAGGACTCTCCAGCCGCTCCGCCCGGCCGCCACTCCATCAGATCGTAGACGCCCTTTTCCTCGATCGCGGCGAAGCCGAGCCGCTCGTAGAGCCGGCGCGCCGGATTGAACTTCTCGACATGGACGGCGACGGCCTTGCCGCGGCTCGCGACGTCCTCGCCGATGTCGCGCAGGATCGCCTCGCCGATGCCGCTTCCCCGCGCTTCCGGAAGCAAGGCGATGTCGACGATCCGCATCTCGCTCGCGCTTTCGTACAGATAGAGCCGGCCGATCGCCCGGCCGTCCCGCTCGACCACCAGGAATTCGGCATTCCGGTAGGCGTTCATATAGTGGGCGTGCTGCGCCTCGTGCTGGTGGCGCAGGAAGGCGTCCTGCTGCTCGGCGGGCCAGCCCGTCTGGGCCACTTCCTCGCGTCGGGTCGAGATATAGACCTCGGCGAGAAAGGGCAGGTCGTCGTCCTCGACCGGGCGGTAGGAGATGCCCAAGCGGGCGGCGGAGCGGATCGGTGGAGCCATGTCGGGGGTGTAGCGCGTAGCGCCGGGCTTGAGAATCCTCCCCCGCCTCGCCTACGGGAACCGATGCCCGACGACATCCCGCCGCCGCCGCTCTCGCTGCTCGACGGCGCGGCCCTGTTCCTCGATTTCGACGGGACATTGGTCGAGCTCGCCGAAGCGCCGGACGCGATAAGGGTGCCGGGCGAGCTGGCCGGGCTGCTGCGAAGCCTTGCCGCGCGGCTGGAGGGACGTCTTGCCCTCGTCAGCGGCCGCGCGCTCGCCGACCTCGACCGGCATATCCGCTGTCCCGGCGTGGCCGTGTCGGGATCGCATGGCCTCGAGCTCAGGCTCGCCGACGGGCGGGTGCTGCCGGTGGCGCGCCCGGAAGCGCTCGACGCGGCGCGCGAGGAGATACGCCGCTTCGCGGAGGGCGGAGGCGGGGGCCTGATCGTCGAGGAGAAGCCGGCCAGCGTGGCGGTGCATTTCCGGCGCGCGCCCGAACGCGAGGCGGCGGTCGCGGCTCTGGTCGACCGCCTCGCCGCGCGCACCGGCCTCGTCGTCCAGCGCGGCAAGATGGTCGCCGAGCTTCGCCCGGCCGGCGCGGACAAGGGCGACGCTCTGGCCGCGCTGATGAAGGAACCGCACTTCGCCGGCGCGCGTCCTTTGTTCATGGGAGACGATCTGACCGACGAGCATGCGTTCGAAGCGGCCGCCGCGCTGGGCGGCGCGGGCGTGCTCGTGGGGCCCAAGCGCGAAACGGCGGCGCGCTATCGGCTCCCCGGCGTCGCTGAAGTCGCGCGATGGCTGCGGGGGTCGGCATGACCGGCCTCAACCTCTGGCCGATCGGCAATTGCCAGGTGAGCGCGCTCGTCGACGAGGCGGCGGGCATGGTGTGGGGATGCGCGCCCTCGGTCGACGGCGATCCCTTGTTCTGCTCGCTGCTGGAGCCGAAGGGATTTGCAGGCCGCCATGCCCCCGGCATGGCTGCGGACAGCCGGGGGCCGTCCGCACCTGCAAACAGCGCCCGGCCGCGCGGCGAGTGGCGGATCGCGCTCGAGAAGCAGGTGCGGGTCGAGCAGCGCTACCTCAGGAACACGCCGGTCCTGGTGACGCGGCTGATCGACGCCGACGGCAACAGCGCCGACGTCTACGATTTCTGCCCGCGCTTCGAGCGCTCGGGGCGGATGTACCGCCCGGTCGCCTTCGTCCGGATCGTGCGGCCGATCTCGGGCGCGCCGCGCATCCGCGTCGCCCTCAATCCTGCGGCCGACTGGGGCGCCCGCGACGCCGAGCGGACCAGCGGCACCAACCATGTCCGCTTCCTGCTGAAGCCGCAGCCGCTCCGCCTGACCACCGACGCGCCGATCGGCCACGTCCTCGAAAGCCGCGCCTTCCGGCTCGAGAAGTCGCTGCACTTCTTCCTCGGTCCCGACGAGCCCTTCGTCGGCAATGTCGCCCACACCGTCGCCGCAATGCTCCACCAGACCAGCGACGAGTGGCGCTCGTGGGTGCGCGGCCTCGCCATCCCGTTCGAGTGGCAGGAGGTGGTGATCCGGGCCGCGATCGCGCTCAAGCTCTGCCAGCACGAGGAGACCGGCGCGATCGTCGCCGCGCTCACCACCTCGATCCCCGAGGCGCCGGGCAGCGGCCGCAACTGGGACTATCGCTACTGCTGGATCCGCGACGCTTATTACACCGTCCAGGCGCTCAACCGCCTCGGCGCGCTCGACGTGCTCGAGAATTATCTCAGCTATCTGAGGAACATCGTCGATTCCTCGGAGGACGGCTTCATCCAGCCGCTCTACGCCGTCTCGGGCGAGCCGGAGCTCGAGGAAAGGGAGGCGGAGGGGCTGGCCGGCTATCGGGGCATGGGGCCGGTCAGGGTCGGCAACGCCGCCTATCGGCAGGTCCAGCACGACGCTTACGGCCAGATCGTGCTCTCCAACGCCCAGGCGTTTTTCGACGAAAGGCTGTTCCGCCGGGCGACCGCCGAGGATTTCGCGGCGCTGGAGCGGGTCGGCGAGCGCGCCTTCGCCAATCACGATCAGCCCGATGCCGGACTGTGGGAGTTCCGCACCCGCGCCGCGGTCCACACTTATTCGGCGGTGATGAGCTGGGCGGCCTGCGACCGGCTCGCCAATATCGCCGGGCGACTCGGCCTCGAAGAGCGCGCGATATCGTGGCGGGAGCGCGCGGCGGCGGTGCGGCGCACCATCGAGGAGCGCGCCTGGATCGAGGAAGAGGGACGCTTCGGCGCCAGCTTCGGCGGCGCGGGGCTCGACGCCAGCCTGCTCCAGCTCGTCGACATGCGCTTCCTCGATCCGGCGGACCCGCGCTTCCTCGCGACCTTCGCCGCGGTCGAGCGCGGCCTGCGCCGCGGCGAGCACATGCTGCGCTACGCCGCCGAGGACGATTTCGGCCTGCCCGAGACCGCGTTGAACTTCTGCACCTTCTGGCTGATCGAGGCGCTCTTCCTCGCCGGCCGCCGCGGCGAGGCGCGCGACCTCTACGAGGGGATGCTGCAGCGCCTGACGCCGGCGGGCCTGCTGTCCGAGGATTCGGACTTCCGGACCGGGGAGCTGTGGGGAAACTATCCGCAGACCTATTCGCTGGTAGGGCTGATCAACTGCGCCGGCCTGCTGTCCAAGCCGTGGAGCTCCGTGAGATGAGCCGCCTCATCATCGTCTCGAACCGCGTCTCGGCGCCGCGCGCCGACAGCGCGACCGGCACGCAGGGCGGCCTCGCGGTGGCGCTGGCGGCGGCGCTGAGGGACAATAAGGGCCTGTGGTTCGGCTGGTCGGGCGAGAAGACGGAGGTCTTCACCGGCCATATCGACCTGCAGCGCCACGAGGGCGTGAAGACCGCGACGATCGACCTCGAGGAGCAGGACGTCGACGAATATTATAACGGCTACGCCAACCGCACCTTGTGGCCGCTCTTCCACTACCGGATCGACCTCGCCGAATATGACCGCAGCTTCGCGGGCGGCTACGAACGGGTGAACGAGCGCTTCGCCGAAACGGTGGCGCCGCTGATCGAGCCCGACGACCTCGTCTGGGTCCACGATTATCACCTCATCCCGCTCGGCCAGCAGCTGCGCGAGCGCGGCCTCAAGAACAGGATCGGCTTCTTCCTCCACATTCCCTGGCCGCCGGCGCGGCTGATGGTGTCGCTGCCCTTCCACGAAGGTCTGGTGCTGTCGATGCTCGCCTACGACGTGATCGGCTTCCAGACCGAGGAGTGGCTGGAGAGCTTCCGCCATTATGTCGAGCGCGAGCTCGGCGGCGAATGCTCCGAGGACGGCACCATCCGGGTCGGCGACCGCTCGGTCCACGCCGCCGCCTACCCGATCGGCATCGACTTCGGCGAGTTCCAGGCGGCGGCCGCGAGCCCGGTCGCGCAGGCCGCCTACGAGCGGATGGTGGCGAGCTCGGCCGGGCGCAAGGTCATCATCGGGGTCGACCGGCTCGATTATTCCAAGGGGCTCGAGGAGCGCTTCCTCGGCTATCGCCGCTTCCTGGAGGAGCATGAGGAGAATCGCGGCGGCGTCTTCCTGCTCCAGATCGCGCCGCCGTCGCGCGGCGAGGTCCATACCTACGAGATCATCCGCGAGCGGCTCGACGAGCTTTCGGGGCGGATCAACGGCGAGTTCGCCGAAGTCGATTGGGTGCCCGTCCGCTACGTCAACCAGGGCTATCCGCGCGAGGAGCTGGCGGGCTTCTACCGCGCCTCGCCGATCGCCTTGATCACGCCGCTGCGCGACGGCATGAACCTCGTCGCCAAGGAATATGTCGCGGCCCAGGATCCGGAGGATCCGGGCGTGCTCATCCTCTCGCGCTTCGCCGGCGCCGCGCTGCAATTGAAGGACGCCTTGCTGGTCAATCCCTACAGCAAGGACGAGATCAGCGACGCCATCCAGCGCGCGCTCGACATGCCCAAGGAGGAGCGTATCCGCCGCTGGCGCGCGATGTACGAATGCGTGCGCCGCGACGACGTCGTCGCCTGGCGCAAGGCGTTCGTCGCCGCGCTCACCGACTGCCCGACCCGCGACGACCGCGAGGCCGCCCAGGCCTGAGGCGGGAACGGCGGCGGCGCCGGGCCGTTGGCGCCGTCATGAGCACCACCCGGATCAATGTGAACGTCGTCGAGGACGGCAGCTGGACCGACTCGATGCCGCTGCTGATCCTCGCCGTCTGCGTGACGATCGGGATCATCGCCTTCCTGTTCGGCCTCAATTGGCTGAGGCGCCGGCGGCACGCGCATCTCGAGGACCATCTCGTCGTCGACATGGCCGAGCCGGAGACTTTGCGCGACCTGCCGGCCGACAGGCGGCCCTGAGCGCCCCTATTCGACGACGATCTCCCCGGTCATCCCGAAGGTCGAATGGAGGAAATGGGTGCAGCGCAGCCGGTAGCGGCCGGCTGCGGGCACCAGCCGGACGTCGACGCTGCCGCGCCCGCGGACGTCGACCGTGCCGCGTCGCACCCTGCCCGCCGACCCCGGATCGACCCGCGCCGCCGCGAAGAAGGCGGGCGCAGAGAAATCGTGCCCGCCCGAGGCGGCGTTGACGAGATGGAGGACGACCGGCTGGCCGGCGTGGAGCCGGATCGTCGAAGGCGTGAAATCGAAGCTGGTGAGCCGGACGGTGACGGTGGCGGCCTGCGGCGCCTGGGCGGAAACCGGCGCGGCGGCGGCGGCGGCGGCGAGGAGGAGGATGAAGCTGCGCATGGTGACGACTCCCTCTGCGGCGCACCTTAGCATGTGTTGCGCCGATGCAGCAGTGGCCGCGGCTTCCGCACGAAGCGGCCGAAAAACTCTGCTGCACCGCACAAAGTATTTGACAACAAGGGCTTCTTTCCTAGGCTCGGCCGGTCGAACTCTCGACCGCAAGACCAGAAAGCGAAGACGATGTTGAAGAAGACGATAGCGGCGGCGGCCGCTTTTTCGCTCGCCGCCACCCCCGTCCTGGCGCAGAGCCGGGCGCCGATCGAGCCCGCTTCCGAGCAGGTCGAAGGCAGCGAGATACGCGGCGGCGTGATCCTGCCGACGCTCGCTCTGATCGCGCTCATCCTGGCCGTGCTCAAGCTGACGGACAGCTGGCCGTTCGACGAGGAGCCGCAGAGCCCCTGAGCTCGCGCCTTCCCGTTGGACCACACGCTTCGGCCGCCCGCCTCGGA
>JAXDPC010000382.1:0-5750 GCA_034668525.1 Sphingomonadales bacterium | reverse complement strand
TGGTCTCCGGCTCCCACAGGGCCGTCATCGCGGGGCGGGCATAACGCGGGATCATGGCGGCGCCTTATGGGGCGGGAGAGGGGTGCGCAATGCTCAGATCAGCCCCGCCGCCCGCATCGAGCTGTGGCCGCCGGCGCCGATGATGACGTGGTCGTGGACCGCGATCTTGAGCGGCCGGAGCGCTTCGGCGATGTCGCGGGTGAGGCGGATGTCCTGCTGGCTCGGCTGCGGATCGCCGCTCGGATGGTTGTGGACGAGGATGATCGCGGTCGCCTGATATTCGAGCGCGCGGGCGACCACCTCGCGGACATAGACCGCGGCCTCGTCGACCGAGCCCTCCGACATCGGCTCGTTGCGGATCAGCATGTTCTTCGCGTTGAGGAAGAGGACGCGGACCCGCTCGACCGGCCGGAAGGCCATGTCGGCGCGCAGATAATCGAGCAGGGCCTGCCAGCTCGCCAGCACCGGCTGCTCCATCGCCTTCGATTCGAGCAGGCGGAGCGCCGCCGCCTGGGCGATCTTGATCGCCGCCGCCGCGGTTTCGCTGACGTCGCCGGCGCGCATGATCGCCTCGGCGTCGGCGGTGAGCAGGCGCCCGAAGCCGCCGAACTCGCGGATCAGCCGCTTGGCGAGCGACTTGGTGTCGCGCCGCGGGATGGCGGTGGCGAGCAGATATTCGACCAGCTCGTGCTCCAGCAAGGCGTCCGGACCGCCTTCGAACAGCCGCTTGCGCAGCCGGGCGCGGTGGCCGGCGCCGTCATGGACCTCTCCCTCCATCAGGCTGGATTAAGCTCCACGCCGCGCATAGGCAAACGCGGCGCCGCCCCCGCCAATCGTGACGGGAGCGGAACGCCAGGACTGCCGCCGGGTTGAGCCGGGGGCATGCCGGCGGCGGCCGCGTTGGGTGGAGCGAGTGGACGAAACGGAGACGGTGGAGGTGGAGCGCCGGCGGCGGCGGCGATGGCCGCGCGCGTTGTCGGCGATCCTGCTCCTTGTCGCGCTCGCTTTGCTGATCGCCTGGCTGCTGCGCTTCTCGATCGCCGCCGACTTCATCGACCGCGAGCTCGCCCGGCGCGGCGTGCAGGCGACCTATCAGGTGAAGCGGATCGGCTTTCGCCGCCAGCGGCTCGAGAATCTCGTCATCGGCGATCCGCGCGCGCCGGACCTTACCGCGCGCTGGGTGGAGGTCGAACTGAGCTGGGGCGGCTTCCGGCGCCCGAAAGTGGCGCTGATCACCGCCCGCGGGGTCCGGATGCGGGGGCGGGTCGTGGGCGGCCGGGTCACTCTCGGGCAGGTGGACCGCTTGCTGCCGCCGCCGAGCGGCCTGCCGTTCCGGCTCCCGGACCAGCGCATAGACGTCGCGGACGCCGCGGTCCGGCTGGAGACGCCGGCGGGGCCGATCGGCATCGGGCTGGAGGGCCGCGGCAACCTCTCCAGCGGCTTCCGCGGCCATATGGCGGCGGTCGGCCGCTCGCTTCGCTTCCGCGAGTGCGTCGTCACGGCGCCGCGCGCAGCCGTCGCCGTCTCGGTCGACAGGCTGCGGCCGAGCTTCAGGGGTCCGATGCTGATGGAGCGCGTCCAGTGCGAGGACGATTTCGCCCTCGCCCGGCCGCGCTTCGACGTCGACGTGACGCTGGCGCAGGCCTTCAACAGCTGGACCGGCCGCAGCCGCGTCGAGGCGGGCGCGATGCAGGCGGGTCCGCACCGCCTCGCCGCGCTGCGGGCGAATGTCACGGTGGATGGCAATATCCGCGACATGCGCGGGGACATCGATCTCGCATCCGGCGCTGCCGCCGTCGCATCCTTCCGCGCAGCCTCGAGCCGGGTGAGGGGCACCTACGCACTGTCTCCGCGCCACGGCGACGTCGCGGTAAACGGCGACATCGCGCTGCGGGGGCTGACCCTGGCCGGGCCGCTCCGGCCGGTCGTCGCGGCCTTGCGCTCGGCGGGCGGGACCCCGGTGGGGCCGATCGGGCGCCAGCTCGCCGACGCGGTCGCCCGCTTCAGCGAAGGGGGTGCCGAAGCGCGGGCGCGGCTCCATATCGTCAACCGCGACGGGCGGGGCGACGTCCGGTTCGCCGATCTCGACGTCGCAGCCCGCAGCGGCGCCCGGCTTCGCGGCGTCGCCGGCAGCGGGATCACCTTCAGCTGGCCGAGCAACAGGCTGCGCACCGACGGCGACTTCACGCTGGGCGGCGGCGGCCTCCCCGCGGCGCGCTTCACGCTGCGCCAGGCGCGCCCGGGCGGAGCGATCCAAGGCGTGGGACGCGTGGCGCCGATGGCCAACGGCGGGTCGCAGCTCGCGCTGGGCGACATCCGCTTCACCGCGTCGCCGGACGGCACCACCCGGATCGACACGCTCGCTCTGGTCAGCGGCCCCTTCCGCGGCGGGCGCGTCGACGGGCTTGCCGTGCCGATAAGCGGCCGCCTTGCCGGCGGCAGCTTCGCGTTCGGCGAGACCTGCATGCCGGCGGCGTTCCGCCGCTTCCAGTTCCAGGGCCTCGTGCTCGGCCCCTCGCGGCTGCCGCTCTGTCCGACCGGGCGCGCGCTCGTCTGGAAGACGCCCGGCCGCCCCGTCCAGGGCGGCGGCGAGCTTCGCGGCGCGCGCCTTTCTGGCACGCTCGGCCGCACGCCGATCGCGCTCGAGGCAGGCCGGGTCCGGTTCGGGCTCGCCGGTTCGGAGTTCGAGGCGCGCGACGTCGCCGTCCGGCTCGGCCGCGGCCAGACCGTGCAGCGCTTTCAGGCCGCCGAACTCGCCGGCCGCTTCGTTCCGGGCGGAGTCGCCGGTACCTTCGCCGGCGCCTCGGCGAAGATCGCAGCGGTACCGCTGCTGATCGGCGAAGGCGCCGGGCGCTGGCAGGTCCGCGGCGGGGACCTGGCGCTGGAGGGGCGGATCCAGGTCGCCGACGAGCGCGACCCGTCGCGCTTCAACCCGGTGGTCAGCGACGATTTCCGCCTGACCCTCGTCCGCAACCGGATCCGCGCCACCGGCTGGGCCAGGCATCCGGCGAGCGGCACCCGAATCCTCCACGCCGCCATCGACCATGATCTCGGCACCGGTGCCGGCCGCGCCCTGCTCGACGTTCCCGGCATCCTTTTCTCGCCCGACGGGCTGCAGCCCGAGCATCTCACCCGCCTCACCGTCGGCGTGATCGCCCTGGTCGAGGGGACGCTGACCGGGCGCGGCGAGATCGCCTGGCGGCCGGGCCTCACAACCAGCACCGGAACCTTCTCGACGCAAGGCGCCAACTTCGCCGCCGCCTTCGGCCCGGTCGAGGGGCTGACGACGAGCGTCCACTTCACCGATCTGCTGCGGCTGGAGAGCGCCCCCGGCCAGGTCGCGCAGATCGCCATGATCCGCGCCGGCATCGACGTCTCCAACGGCACGATCCGCTACCAATTGCGCCCCGGAAGCCAGGTCCAGATCGAGGGGGGACAGTGGCCGTTCGCGGGCGGCGAGCTCCTGCTCCAGCCCACGCTGCTCGATTTCTCGAAGCCCGAGACTCGCTACCTCACTTTCCAGGTCGTCGGTCTGCAGGCGGCGCAATTCATCGACCAGGCGGGGCTCACCGCGATCGACCTCACCGGCACCTTCGACGGCGTGCTGCCGATGCAGTTCGACGTGCGCGGCGCCCGCATCGTCGGGGGGCTGCTCGAGGCGCGCCCGGGCGGCGGCACGCTCTCTTATGCCGGAATCGTCAACCGGGCGAACATGCCCGCCGCGGCGCGGCTCGCCTTCGATGCGCTGCGCGCGATGCGCTACAGCCGGCTCGAGATCCGGCTCGACGGCGCGCTCGCCGGCGAGTTCCTGAGCCGGATTCGGCTCGAAGGGCTCAGCGCCGCCAACCGCCAGAACTTCATCGTGCGGCAGTTCGCGAGGATCCCGTTCCGCTTCAACATCTCGATCCGCGGCCCGCTCCGCGCGGTGATCGGCATCACCCGCGACATGAAGGACCCCTCCATCCTCATCCAGCCGGTCCTGCCCGAGGCGCTGCAGGGCCTTCCCACAACCGTCACCACCATTCAGAACCAGGAAAGCGAGGTGCCGCAATGATCGCGACGATGAAGAGAAGGGAGCCTGGCCCCGCGGCACGCGCCGCGATGCTGCTGGCGGGCGCGTCGGCCTCGGTGCTGCTCGGCGCCTGCGTCCAGGTCTCGGCGCCCGATCGGCCCATCGAGGTCAACCTCAACATCAACATCCGCCAGGAGGTGGTCGTGCGGCTCCAGCAGGACGCGCGCGACCTCATCCAGCGCGAGCAGCGGGACTATTGATGAGACGGCCCGCGCTGATCGCCGCCGCCCTGCTCCTCGGCCTCGCCGGCGCGGCCGCCGCGGCGCTGCAGGAGACGGCGACCGAGCTTCGCGCCACCGGCCTCGTCGGCGAGCGATATGACGGCTATCTCGGCCTCGTCGGCCAGGCGCCGCCGCGCGTCCGCGCGGAGATGGACGCCGTGAACATCCGCCGCCGCGCCCATTATACCGAGCTCGCCAGGCTGCGCCGCGCCCGCGTCGAGGAGGTCGGAGTCGCCGCCGCCTGCGAAATCCTCGCCAGCAGGGTCGCGCCCGGGCAATATTATCTGCTCCCGGACAACGTCTGGCGCCGCCGCGAGGGGTCGGAGCCGGTGCCCCGCCCCGCTTACTGCCGCTAGGGGGGACAGTTATTTTCACGCGCCGCGGTGCTCGGCTGGTCGCCGCCGCGCGTGAAAGTAACTGTCCCCACCCCACCGCGGGGCCCGAAGGGGACAGTCACTTTCATCACGGTGGTACGGGGCTGTCGCCGCCGCGGGTGAAAGTGACTGTCCCCACGCTGTCCCGTCCATGCCGCAGCGCAGCAGTGCTGTTGACTTGGCCGGACCCCGTTTCTAAAGGAACCGCGCCTTGGCGGGTTCGTTCGCCGGCATGTCCCACGCCCCGTCGGCCCGCTCCTTTCCGATGCGCGGCCGCACATGGAAGAACGGCATGGCGGAAAGCGATCCCCGGCAGGACCCGCAGTCTCCCCCCGATGCGCGCCTCGCTTCGCTCGACGAGCGGATCCGGCGGGCGAAGGCGGACGAGGCGGCGCGGACCCACCTTCCCGGCACCAAGGCGGGCAGGGGCCAGGCCCAGGGAATGCGCATTCTCTCGGTCCTGATCAGCTACCCGCTCGGGAGCGCGCTGATCGGCTATGCGATCGACCGCATGGCGGGGACGCGGGCGATCTGGGTGGCGATGCTGTTCGTCGGGTTCGCGGTCGCGATGTGGGAAGTTTGGAAGATTTCGAAGCAGAGCCCGCAATAGGCTCGGGGAAGTATCAAAGTGGCCGCCGAGAGCAGAATCGATCCCATGCACCAGTTCCAGATCGCGCCGCTGGCGGGCGATCTCGGAAGCCCGTTCGCGTTCACCAACAGCGCCCTGTGGATGCTGATCGTGCTCGGCCTGATCTGGCTGTTCATGCTCGGCGGGATGAAGCGTCAGCTCGTGCCCGGCCGCTGGCAGGTCGCGGTCGAGGGGGTGACCGGCTTCGTCACCTCGATGCTCGCGACCACGGTCGGCCCCGAGGGGCGGCGCTACGTGCCGTGGGTGTTCACGATCTTCATGTTCATCCTGGTCGCCAACCTGATCGGGCTGATGCCCTTCGCCCTGGCCGGCGCCCACCCGTTCACCGTCACCAGCCAGTTCACCGTCACCGGCGTGATGGCGATCATCAGCTTCTCGATCGTGCTGATCGTCGGCTTCTGGAAGCACGGCTTCCATTTCTTCTCGTTGTTCAT
>JAXDPC010000381.1:0-4164 GCA_034668525.1 Sphingomonadales bacterium | reverse complement strand
AGAAGCGTCGGCGACATCCTCTCGCGATTCCAGTCGGTGATCCCGATCCAGCGGCTGCTGACCGAAAGCGCTGCGGCGGCCCTGATCGACGGCGTGCTCGCCATCCTCACCTTCGCGCTGATGCTGGTCTATTCGCCTTTGCTGACCCTGATCCCGCTCGCCTCCCTGATCCTTTATGCGGGTTTCCGCTGGTTCACGCTTCCCGCCGAGCGCCGCGCGGAGAACGAGCGGATCGCCGCCATGGGGCGCGAGCAGTCGGCGATGATCGAGACGCTGCGCGGCATCGTCACCCTCCGCCTCGCGGGCCGCGAGACCATCCGCCACGCCGTCTGGCAGAACCGGCTCTCCGAAGCGCTCGGCGCGACCTACGTCCACGAGCGCATCCACGTCTGGCAGGCCACCGCCTCGACCCTGCTGTGGGCGCTCGAGATCGTCGCCGTCACCTGGCTGGCGGTGACGATGGCCATCGCGGGCGGCTTCACCGTCGGCATGATCTTCGCCTTCCTCGCCTACCGGATGCAGTTCGCGGCGGCGACCAAGTCGCTGATCGACAAGTCGACCGACTTCCGCATGCTTTCCCTCCATCTCGACCGCATCTCGGACATTGCCCTCACCGAGGAGGATCGCGGCTTTGCCGAGCCGGCCGCGCAGGAGCAGCCCTTCCGCGGCGAGGTCGAGCTGAGAGGAGTCGCCTTCGCTTACGGGATCCACGATCCGCAGGTTCTGAAGGGCGTCGACCTGCGCATCGCGCCCGGCGAGCATGTCGCGATCACCGGCCCCTCCGGCGGCGGCAAGACGACGCTGACCAAAATCCTGCTCGGCCTGCTCGAACCCACCGCGGGGGAGGTGCTCGTCGACGGAATGCCTCTCGCGCGCTACGGCCGCCGCGCCTGGCGCGAGAATGTCGCGGCGGTTCTTCAGGACGACGTCTTGTTCGCCGGGACCATCGCCGACAATGTCGCCGGCTTCGAGCCGGTCGACCCGGAGCGGATGATCGAGGCGATGCACGCGGCGGCTATCGCGGACGACGTCGAGGCAATGCCGATGCGTCATCTGACCCTGGTCGGCGACATGGGATCGACCCTGTCGGGCGGCCAGATGCAGCGCATCCTCCTCGCCCGCGCCCTCTACCGCCGACCGAAGCTGCTGGTGATGGACGAAGGCACCGCCCATCTCGACGCCGAGCATGAAAGCCGAGTCAACCGGGCGATCGCGGCGATGGGCATCACCCGGATCGTCGTCGCCCACCGGCGCGAAACCCTGGCCGCAGCCGAGCGGGTGATCGTGCTCGACGATGGCCGGATCACGCCCGAGCCGGCTAACCCTTCGTAGGGAAATAGAAACTATCTTGCGGCTAGGTCCCGAAGAGGTCCCGCGCGGGTACGGGTCCCCGAGGATTTCAGGCGCCAGAATGCTCATCCAGCTCGCAGATCTGATCACCCGCCGTGCCGGGGTCGTGATCCTCGCGTTCGCGCTGCTCACGGGCATCTCCGCCGCAGTCGGCGGTTGGGGGGCGCCGATCGACGCGCAGATCGAAGCCGTTCGCTACACCCTGTTTCGCAAGGCTCCGTCCGGCCAGACCGTATTGGTCGCGATCGATCCGAAAAGCATGGCGGAGCTGAACAGCTGGCCCTGGCCGAGGAGCGTCCACGGCCGGCTCGTGGACCGCCTCACCGACGCCGGCGCGCGCAACATCGTGTTCGACGTGGTCTTCGCCGATCCTTCCGACGATCCCGCGCAGGACAGAGCATTCGCGGCAGCGATAAGGCGCGCCCAGGGCCGCGTGGTTCTCCCGGCCTCCCTCGAAAACGCCGACGAGCAACTCGGTCCCCGGACCGAAAGCCTGCCGCCAGCGCTCTTGCGGCGGCACGCCCAGATCGGCGCCATCTGGATCCGCCTGGACGACGATCTGCAGCCGCGACGGCTTCCATACAGCGTGGACATAGGAGGGGCCCGGCGCCCGGCGATCGCAACGCTCCTTGCCAACCAGCCGAGCCAGAGCGAAGATACGTTCCCGATCGACTGGTCCTTCGACATCGATCGATTTCCGACGATCAGCTATTCCGACGTCCTTCGCGGACGTTTCGATCCGGACTTCTTCCGCGGCAGGAATGTGGTGATCGGCTCGACGTCAACCACGCTCGGCGATCATTGGACGGTTCCCTCTTACGGGCGCATCCCAGGTGTATATATCCAGGCCGTTGGCTCGGAAACGCTGCGGCGCTTTACGCCCATCGTCCTGGGACCGTGGCCGGCGCTGGCGGTGGCCGCACTCCTCATTGTGCTGCTGGGCTTCGTACGCGGTCCCTTCCGTTACTGGGGAGCCTTGTCCGGGATTCTTGCGGCGACGCTCATCGTCCCTCTCCTGATGACCGAACAAACCGGAATCATCGTCTCTCCCGGTCCCGCCGTGGTCGCGGCATTGGTCGCGGCGGTAAGCAGCGCCGCGATCGGGATAACCCGCTCGGTCATTGCCCGCGTGACATTGGCTCCGGTCAGTAACCTGCCCAACCTGACGGCGATGTGCCTTCATTCGGCCACTGCGGCGATCACCGTCGCCGTGCGGCTGCGCAACCATGTCGAGACCACGGCTTTGCTCGGCTCCGAGGGGCAGGGCGAGCTGCTGCGGCGGGTGGCAGACCGGATCAGGCTCGCCGCGTCCGGAGCGTCGGTGTTCCAGGTCGACGATCACAGCTTTGCTTGGCGCACGGTCGACGCCGATTCCGCAACTTCGGATGCGCTGGAAGGGCTCCACGCCCTCCTCGCCAGCGGCATCACGGTCGGCGAGCGCACGGTCGACGTCACCATCGCTGTCGGAATCAGCGACGACCCCGCCCTCGGGACCGAGGAAGCCGTTGCGGCGGCGATGGCGGCGGCAAGCCGCGCCGAGCGCCGCGGCCTCAGCTGGATCCGCTACGAAACCGACGACGACGATGACGCCGACTGGCGCCTGTCGCTCCTCAACGAGCTCGACCGCGCCATCGACCAGGGCGACGTCTGGGTCGCCTACCAGCCCAAATGCGACCTCAAATCGGCGACCATCTGCGGCGCCGAGGCTTTGGTGCGCTGGCGGCACCCTTCGCGCGGCGAGATCCGGCCCGACCAGTTCATCCCGATGCTCGAGGATAACGGCCGGATCGAGAAATTGACGCTCCACGTGCTCGAAAGCGCGATCCGCGACTTCGCCCCGCTCGACGACGCGCTCAGCGTCGCGATCAACATCTCGGCCCGGATGATCGGCCGCAACCGGCTGAGCGACCCGATCCGCGAGATGCTCGACCGCTGGGGCATGGACGCGCACCGGCTGACGCTCGAGATCACCGAGTCCGCCGCTCTGGCCGGTTCGGCGGGGATCGAGGAGCTCAACAATCTGCGCGCGCTCGGAGTGCACATCTCGATCGACGATTACGGCACCGGCCAGTCGACGCTCAGCTATCTGAAGACGCTGCCCGCGACCGAGCTCAAGATCGACCGCAGCTTCGTCCAGGTGATCGCCACCAGCCGCTCCGACGCCGCCGTGGTCGATTCGACGGTGAAGCTGGCCCACGCGCTCGGCCTCATCGTGGTGGCCGAGGGCGTCGAGTCCGAGGAGGTGCTGAACCTGCTCCGCCAGATGAACTGCGACATGGTCCAGGGCTATTATATCGGCGAGCCCGGGAGCATCCGCGGCTTCATCGACCGCCTCTCCTTGCCCAACCCGCTCCGCGCCGGCCGCCGCCGCTAGCTCCTAGAGGCTCGCGACGACAAACCAGGCCGGCCAGGCGGCGAGCGCGATCAACGCGCCGATCGCGCGCGTGCCGGCAGGGACGCCTGGCCCGCGCCGCGTGCGGGCGACCAGGAAGGCAAACAGGCCGAGCAACGCCGCGGCGGCAAGAGCGGCCGCGCCCGCCTTCCAGCCCAGCCAGGCGCCAGTCCCGGCGACCAGCTCCGCCACGCCCGGATAGAGAAAAACACGCCCGCGGATGCGCTGATACAGCAGCGCCGCCAGCCAGAGCGCGAGCCCTGTGGCGGCTGCGATCGCCCGATCGAGGAGCGGCGGCCCGATTCCCGCCACCGCGACGAGCAGCCCGAGGGGAAGCAGCGGCAGGGTCAGCCGGTGCGGCAGCCATCTCCGATCGAAATCGAGGCCGGCGACGAGCAGCAGCCACCAGCCGAGCAGGGCCG
>JAXDPC010000380.1:0-7562 GCA_034668525.1 Sphingomonadales bacterium | reverse complement strand
GCGGTGGCGGCGGCGGGGGCGGCGGTGGAGGCGGCGGGGGCGGCGGGGGCGGTGGAGGGGGCGATCCGCCGCCGCCGCCGCCGCATCCGGCGAGCGCGGCGGCGGAGGAGAGCATCAGCAGGGCCTTGCGGCGCGAGACGCCGGTGGGCTGAGGCGGACGGGGTGAAATATGACTGCCGCTCATAGTCTTACAATATGCCTCCCCTTCGACCGACGCACCGCTCGTGGCGCCCCGGACCGGCAGTGTGGCACTGTTTTGCGCGCAGCTCCAAGCCCAAATATCGTCGGGCTGCGCGCAAGCCTTGCCTCGGCCGGTATCCCGAGCGACAACGCCGGCGCGGGTCGTCGCGACGTGCCCGCCGGAGGAGGGGAGGCGCGGTGCTCAGCGATCTGGCGGAGGCTCGGGGGAGCCTCGTCCGCGAGACCGAGATCTGCATCATCGGCGCCGGCGCGGCGGGGCTGACCGCCGCGCGCCGCCTGCTCGGGGCCGGTCACAGCATATTGCTGCTCGAGAGCGGCGGCCGCGACTTCGAGGCGCCGACCGCCGACCTCAATGCCGGCGAGAATGTCGGCGAGCCTTATTATCCGCTCGATCACGCCCGCCTGCGTTTCTTCGGCGGGACGACCGCGATCTGGGGCGGGCGCTGCGCCGAGCTCGATCCGTTCGATTTCGAAGCGAAGCCGTGGGTGCCCCATTCCGGCTGGCCCTTCCCGCACGAGACGCTGCGGCCTTATTATGACGAGGCATGGCCCTTGTTCGGCGGTCGCGCCTCGGCCGGTCGGGAAGCGGCGCTTCGGGCCGCCGGCGTGCCGCTTCCCCGCTTCGACCGCGACCGTCTGGTCACGCCGGTATGGGCTTTCGACAATCGCTTCAGCCGCTTTGCCTTCGAGAGCTGCCGCGATCTCGTCGAGCATCCGCGCTGCGAGATCGTCCTGCATGCCACGGTGACGGCGATCGAGGCCGCCGCGTCGGGCAGGGGAATCGCGCGGGTCGTGGCGCGGGCGCTTGGCGGGGGCCGTCTGGCGGTCAGGGCGCGCGCGTTCATCCTGGCGGCGGGCGGAATCGAGAATCCGCGGCTGCTGCTCGCGTCCAACGGCCTGATGCCCCGGGGGCTGGGCAACGATCGCGACACGGTCGGGCGCTATTTCATGGAGCATCCCCATGCCCGCGGCGGCCGGGTCGTGGAAGCGAAGGCCTGGCAGCTGCTGAAGGGGTTCGGGCGTCGCCACCGCATCGCGGGCGAGGACATGGCGGCGCTCGTCGCTCCCGCCCCCCGGCTGCAGGCGGAGCAGGGCATTCTCAACAGCTCGCTCGTCATCGTCGCGCGCCAGCCGGAGCGGGCCGCGCAGTTCTGGGGCATGCGCGCTTATTCCAACTTGAAGCACGACATGAAGCCGACCCGGTCGGGGCGGTCGCTGTGGATGGCGACGAAGCGCGCCGCCACTTTCGCCCAGCGCGTCGTCGATCCGCTGCGGCCCTGGCTCCTCCACAAGACGGGCAGGCTGGACCTCGCGCTCCTGCTTCGCGCCGAGCAGGCGCCGAATCCCGACAGCCGGGTGACGCTGAGCGCCGAGCGCGATGCGCTCGGCCTGCCGCGCGCCAGGCTGGACTGGCGCCTGTCGCCGCTCGACGTGCACAGCGCCGCAATGCTCGTGCAGGCCTTGGGCGGGGAGCTCGCGCGGCTCGGGCTTGGGCGCGTCGAGCCGGCCGGCTGGCTGTCCGATCCCGGGCAGCGCTGGCGCACCGATCCTTTGATCTCGGCGCACCCCATCGGCGGCTATCATCATATGGGCGCCACGCGCATGGCGAGCGACCCGCGCCAGGGCGTCGCCGACGCGCGGACCCGCGTCCACGGGCTGGGCAATCTCTACGTCGCCGGCTCGTCGCTCTTTCCGACGAGCGGATGGGCCAATCCGACGCTGACCATCGTCGCGCTCGCCTTGCGGACCGCGGACGAGGTTTCCCAGGCGCTGCGGCGTCCGGTCGCGGCATCGGGCGAGCCGGCATGACCGCGTCGCCCCCCGGCATCGAAGCGGTGGGGCATAATCCGGCGCGGCTGTGGGGGCTGACGAGCGAGGAGCGGCTCTGGCGCATCGGCCGTACCCTGGGACTCGAAGCCGGCGAAGAGCTGCCGCGTGTCCTCGCCAATCTGGATTTCGCCTTCGATCCGAGCTGGCTGAAGTGGGTGGCGGAGCGCCCCGGACATGTCGTGACGCGGCAAGGCGTACCGGTATTGGCGTATTGCACCGACCGGGCATCGGCGGCTGAAATCGGGCGGGCCATGATCGAACATCGGCCTCCCGCCCGGGCGCCGGCGATGGTCCTGGTCGACCAGGAGACCTTCGCGGCGCAGCACGACCGGCAGCTGCGCAAGCGCGAGCGGCCTTTCATCGAGCGTCTGACCGCCGGCAATGCCGCCGCCATCGAACGGCGGACCTATTATGCCGCATACAAGGGCGTCACCGATCTCCTGACCAAATATCTGTGGCCGGAATGGGCGCTGCATCTGACCCGGGCGGCGGCCCGGCTGGGGGTGAGCCCGAACGCCGTCACCCTCGTCGGCGCTTGCTTCTGCGTCGCCGCCGGCGTCGCCTTCTACCGCGGCGACTATTGGCCCGGCATGGCGGCCGCTCTTGTGTTCATGGTCCTCGACACGGTCGACGGAAAACTCGCCCGCTGCACGATCACCTCCTCCAGGATCGGCGACGTGCTCGATCACGGCATCGATCTCGTCCATCCCCTGATCTGGTGGTGGGCATGGGGCGTGGGCCTCGCCGGCTACGGCCTGCCCCTCGCCCGGGATCTCTTCCTGACCGTCATGGCCGCGCTGGTCGGCGGCTACATCGTGCAGCGCCTGATCGAGGGGGCGTTCATCCTCTGGTTCCGTATCCACATCCACGTCTGGGAGCGGCTCGACACGCGCTTCCGCCTGGTCACCGCCCGCCGCAATCCGAACATGGTCCTGCTGTTCCTGTCGCTGCTCGCCGGCCGGCCGGACATCGGGCTCGTCGCGGTCGCGGCGTGGACGATCTTGTCATGCCTGTTCCACCTCGTCAGGATCGCCCAGGCGCGGCTCCGCCGGCGTCGCGGCCCGATCCTCTCCTGGCTGGAGCGCGCGTGAACGAGACCATCCGCCGGTTCGGCTATCCGGATACCCTGGTCGCCGAATATCGGCACTGGCTGGTCCTGTTGCGGCCGCAGCAGCCGACGCTCGCCTCTCTCGTGCTCGCCGCCCGCGGCGACTTCACGTCCTTCTCCGCTCTGCCCGCCGAAGCCTTCGCCGAGCTGCATCGCGCCGTGGCGGACATCGAGGCGGCGCTGGCTGGCGCGGTCGGCTATGCGAAGATCAACTATCTGATGCTGATGATGGTGGATCCGCACGTCCACTGGCACGTCATCCCCCGCTACGAAGGCGTCCGCGAGGCGCAGGGGGTGACGGTCGCCGACAAAGGCTGGCCCAGGCTTCCGCAGCTCGCCGAAGCCGTCGCGCTCGAACCGCGGCAGATCGAGGCGTTACGCGAATGGCTCCGCCTGCACTGGCCCGCCGCCCGGTAGATTCGCGCCCGCCCACCGGCTCGTGAGCCGGCGCGCCATCTCCAGGTCGGCCGGATAATCGACCTCGACCCACTCCAGCCCGCCGATTCGGGCGGCGTGGACGACGCCCGTGTCGGCCAGTCGGTCGATCGCGCGAAGATAGAATTGCGACGTGCCTTCCGGCGTCCGCATCATCTGCTCGACCGTTTCGCAAAATGCGGTGCGGCCGGCCCCGATGAATCGGGCGAGGCCGATCGCCTCCGCGTTGTAGCTGCCGGCCGGCAGTTTCTTGTCGACGCGGACGAGGCGGTCGCCTTCGCACAGGACCTTCATGTCGTCGGAATCATATTGCTCCTTGGTGTCGACCGCGAGGGTGATCGGCGCAGGCGCGGCGGCCAGCAATCCTTCGATCAGCGCCGGCGGGACCAACGTGTCCCCGTTCAGGAGCAGGAAGTCGCGGTCCATGGCGCTTCGAGCCATCCAGGCCGAGCCGAGATTGTCCGCGACATGGTAGAAGGGATTGAAGACGATCGAGACGCTGCCCCGCCGCGGGCCGCGGCGGGCGAGGACCTCCTCGACCAGCTCCAGGCCGAAGCCGGCGACCACGGCGATCTCGCGGATGCCGGCCGCGAACAGGCTGTCGAGCTGCCACTCGAGAAGCGTGCGGCCGGACATCTCGATCAGGCATTTCGGGCGCTCTGCGGTGAGCGGAAGCAGGCGGGAGCCCTTGCCCGCGCTCAGGACGATCGCCCGGCCTATCTGTGTGCGAGCCGTCATCAACGCGCCCCCGTCGCCGCCTCGTGCCGGGATTGCAGGGTTGCGGCCTTTGGTGCAACATTTGATGCGAAATCGGCGGGGCAGACCAATGCGATCTTTCGGCGCGGAGACAGCGGGCGCTTCGCCGTCCTGCGGGGGCGCTGATCCCGGCGGATGGACGGCGATCGTGCTCGCCGGTTCGCGCCCCGAAAGGGATCCTCTGGCCGCCGAGTTCGGGCTGCCGCTGAAGGCGCTGGTCCCGGTCGCCGGCGCGCCGATGATCGCGCACGTCGTCCGCACCTTGGTTGAATGTCCGTCAGTAGCCCGGGTGGTGATCGTTGCCCAGCGGCCGGAGCTGCTGGACTGCGCAGACCTGCGAAGCCTCGCGGGTCGCTTTCCCATCCACCGTACGGGCGGTCGGGACGGCATCGCCGAGAGCATCATCACGCTGGCGGGCACGGAGGCCGCGCCCTGGCCGCTTCTCGTGACGACGGCCGACCATCCGCTGCTCACTCCGGACATGGTCGAGCATTTCCTGGCGCGAAGCGAAGCCTCGGACGTCAGTCTGGCCGTGGTCGACCGCGATCTGCTTTCGGCCCGCTATCCGCGAAGCCGGCGAACCTGGCTTCGCTTTCGTGCGGGCGCCTATACCGGCGCCAACCTGTTTGCCGCGCGCTCCCCCAAGTCCGCCGAGGCCCTGAGAGTTCTGGCGAGAGCCGAAGCCAGCCGCAAGAACCAGCTCAAATTGCTCTGGCACTTCGGCCCGGCGCTGGCATTCGGGGCACTGACGCGGACGATGTCGCTTCAGCAGGTGGTCGAGCGCGGCGGAATGCGCTTCGGTCTCAAGTCCGCCGTTGTCGTCCTGCCTTACGCGGAGGCCGGGATCGACGTCGACGCCATGGAAGACTGGCGGTTCGCCGATCGCCTCCTTTCGGAAGGACATCCGGCGCGCCCGGAAGATGCCTCCCAGCCGGTCACGGTGTTCGATCTGGACCGGACGCTGACCCGGCGCGGTACCTATACGGCCTTCTTGCTGCATGCGGCCTGGCGCCGGGCCCCCTGGCGGTTGCTGTTGGCGCCATTCGCCATTTTGAGCTTCGCCGCCTATTCGTTCAGGGTCTTGAGCCGGAAGGCGCTCAAGGAGCGGCTCCAGGCCCTGTTCCTGGGCGGAAGGGTCCCGCGCGGAGAGGTGGCACGGCTGGCCGAGGAGTTTGTCGGGCGGCTCCGCTTCCACACGGAGGCCATCAGCAGGATCGAGGCCGAACGGCGCGCGGGCAGGAGGATCCTGCTCGCGACGGCCGCAAACGCATTTTACGTCGAGGCGATCGCGAAGGCGTTGGGCATCGACGAGGTCGTCTGCACGCAATCCATGTGGGACGGCGATTATCTCACGCCTCGCATCGCCGGGGAGAATTGTCACGGCCGCGAAAAGCTCGCCATGCTCCAGGCCCATTTCAGGGAGGCGGGCCTGGGGGCGCAATCGCTCCACATACGCTTCTTCTCGGACCATCCCTCGGACCGGCCCTTATTCTGCTGGGCGAACGAGGCTTATGTGGTGAATCCCCGGCGCCGGTTTCGGTCCCACGCCGCGGCGGCCGGCTGGCCTGTCCTTAGCTGGACGTAGCCTCCCGCCCGCCGGCGCGCGCGGCGCGGACTTCGTTGAACAGGACGGACCGGGCGCGGGGGTTGACCCCGAGCGCCACGTCGCCCTTCAGGCCTCGTTGCTCGACAGCGTCCCGTCGGCCTTGCGCCGCACCACGCCGCCCGACAAGTCGGGGAAGGACGCCGGCTTGCGGATGCCGTTCGCGACCAGCCTGTTCTTGGCGACGCGGGTGACGCTGACGCTGTCGCCCTGATTGCCGCCGAGGACGTGGTAAGCGGTGTCGTCCTCGCCGTGATAGAAGCCGACATGGCCCTTGAAGCTCGCCGGCGACTCCCGCCAGAAGACCAGGATCGCGCCCGGCGCGACCGGCGAGGCGACGCCGAACTTCGCCCAGTTGCGCGCGCCGAGCGGGTTGGTCGGCAGCGGCTCGTCGGGCAGGGTCGAGCCGACGCAATGGGCGACGAACAGGCCGCACCAGGGAATGTCGTCGTGCGGATAGTGGATGTCGAGGTCGTCCGCCCAGTCGAGGATGACCGGATTGTCCCGCCTCGCCGGACCTTCGCGCAGGCCGAGCAGGTTCCTGGCTTCCTCGTACCAGACCGGCGGGGCGCCCGACTCCGCGGCGGCGTCCGCCGCCGCCCCGCCGCCGGCCGGGAACAAGGCGGCCAGCGTGCGCGGGCCGACGACGCCGTCGGCAGTCAGCCCGTTGGCGGCCTGGAAGGCGCGCGCGGCGGTGATCGACTTGCGGCCCCAGATGCCGTCGGCGCCGCCGGTATCGAAGCCTTTGTCCGCCAGCGCCTGCTGGATATCGCGAATCGACGCCATCTTTGCCTCCCCCGAGTCGTTTCGGGGTCGATGACATGCCGGCGTCACTTGCGAGTCAAGGGGAAGAGGGCCGGGCGGGATGCCCGTTACTCGCGCACATCCTTCGCCACCGCGTCGAGCAGGCCGTTGACGAACGCCGCTTCCTTCCGGTCGTAGAAGGCCTTGGCGACGTCGACATATTCGGAGATGACGCTGCCGGTCGGGACGTCGTTGCGCGCCACCAGCTCGTAGGCGCCGGCGCGGAGGATCTGGCGCATCGGCCGGTCGAGGCGGCCCAATGCCCAGCCCTTGGCCAGGCGCGCCGAGATGAGCGCGTCGAGCTCGGCGGCGCGGGCGTGGACGCCGCTCACCAGATCGTCGAAGAAATCGACCTCCGCATCGGCATATCGGTCGCCCTCGATGGTGGCGCCGAGCCGGTGGTGGTGGAATTCGTGGAGGAGCTTCGCGAGCGGAGTCTCCTCCATCTCATGCTGGTAGAGCGCCTGGACGGCGGCGAGCCGGGCGGCGGAGCGCGAGCGGGAACGGGCGGCGGCGGAAGGCATCGCGGGCGCCATAAAGGAGCGGGCGCGGCAGTGGGAAGACTAATCCGCGGTCTCGGCCAGGAAATCCCGGATCGCGGCGGTGACGGTGCCGGGCTCTTCCCAGGGGATGAAGTGGCCCGCGGTCTCCGAAGTGACGATGCGCAGGTCCGCGACCAGGTCCGGGAGGCCTTCGAGCTGGACCGGGAGCAGGGCCGGGTCCTTGAGGCCCCAGACGACCAAAGTCGGCATGTGCAGCTTCGGGAAGGGCGCGTGCGTCCAGAGCGGCGCCTTGGCGTCCTCGCCGGGCGTGGGGACTTCGAGC
>JAXDPC010000379.1:0-6696 GCA_034668525.1 Sphingomonadales bacterium | reverse complement strand
CGGAAGCACGTCGCTGTCGGTGCCGGCGCGGGCGCGGCTGCGCATCGCGTCGGGGACGTTGATGGCGATGTCGATGCCGGGCGCGCGGATCGACAGCCGCCCCTCCTCGGCCTTGCCCTCGGCGCCCGCCTTGACCTGCTCGGCCGCCTCCTGCTTGGCCGCCTCCCGGCGCTCGCTCTCGCCCGACGGCATCGAGCAGGCGGCAGCAGCCGCCGCGCACGACAGAGCGACAAATGGTCTCGGCGACATGGCCTTCTCCTCTCGCCCACGAGACTATTCGCGCCGCCGCCGCGCCACAAGTGCGGACCCGCTTGCGGCCGCCCGCCCGCGCGTCTAGCGCCCGCCGCGATGACCGACCAGGACCGCACCCGCCGCGCCGGCCTGCTGCTCGGCCTCGGCGCCTATCTCACCTGGGGCGTCCTGCCGATCTACTTCAAGGCCGTCGATCACGTCTCGGCGCTGGAGATCGTCTGCCACCGCATCGTTTGGTCTTTGGTCTTCCTCGCCATCCTGGCGACGGTCCTGCGGCGCTGGCCGGGCATCCGCGCCGCCGTCGCCACGCCGCGCGTCCTGATGACGCTCGTCCTCACATCGCTGCTGATCGGCGCCAACTGGCTGATCTGGATCTACGCGGTCGTCAGCGGCCACGTGCTCGAAGGCAGCCTCGGCTACTATCTCAACCCGCTGGTCAACGTCCTCTTCGGCGTGTTCCTGCTCAAGGAGAAACTGAGCCGCCCGCAGATCGGGGCCGTCTTCCTCGCCGCCGCCGGAGTCGCGATCCTCGCCGCCGGCGCGAGCGGCGCGATCTGGATCAGCCTCAGCCTCGCTTTCTCCTTCGCCACCTACGGCTTCCTGAGGAAGGTGGCCCCGGTCGATTCGATCGAGGGCCTGACCGTCGAGACCGCCCTGCTCACCCCCGCGGCGCTGAGCTGGATCCTCATCCACCACCACCGCGGCACCCGCGGGTTCCTGGCGGGAGACGGCGCGACCGACCTGCTCCTCGTCGCAGGCGGCACGATCACCGCCATCCCCCTGCTGCTGTTCACCGCCGCCGCCCGGCGCCTTCCTTATTCGATGCTGGGCTTCCTCCAATATATCGCGCCCTCGCTCCAGTTCCTGCTCGCGGTGCTGGCGTTCGGCGAGCGTTTCACGCTCGCCCACGCAATCTGCTTCGGCGCCATCTGGACCGCGCTCGCCATCTTCGTCTTCGAGGGCGTACGCCTCAGCCGCGTCAGTCGAAGGTCGCCGCCAGCGCCGGCCACAGCACCATTGCGATCCCGGCCACGCTGACCAGGAAGATGAGGGTGCGAAGCTTCGGGATGCCGAGCGCGTAGACCGGCAGATAGACGATCCGCGCCGCCAGCCAGACCAAAGCGCCGATCGCCGTCCAGCGGTTCTCCAGCCCGGCCGCGTGGACGATCAGGATCGCCGCCGCCGCGATCGGGAAGGTCTCGAAGAAGTTCGCCTGCGCCCGCGACAGCCGGCCGACGATCGGCTCCGGCGGCGGCAGCGCCTCGTCGCGCGCGCCCATGTTCCACTTCGTGCCATATTGCCGGGTCTTGACCCGTACTGCCGCGAAGACGTGGACCAAAGCGAGGACGCATCCCCAGGCGAGCACGACGAGTTCGGTGGTCATGACGAGGCTCCAATTCCTCCCTGCCGCGAAGCGGTGGGGAGGGGGACCATGCGCAGCATGGTGGAGGGGTACTGTCTCGGCCTCCGCCAGTTACCCTTCCACCACCCTTCGGGTGGTCCCCCTCCCCATCTCACGATGGGGAGGAACCTGAGTGACAAATCGCCGCCGCCTTGCCAAGCTCCGCTCATGGCCGCGCCGCATCTCGCCTCCGCTCCCGAGCCGGAGCTGGGCCTCCCCGGCTGGATCTACCGCGATCCGGAATTCTTCGCGGTCGAGATGGAGCGGGTGATCCGCCCGTCCTGGCAGATCGTCTGCCACGCCAACGACATACCCGGCGCCGGCGACTGGCGGACGCTCGACTGGCTCGGCGAGAGCGTGATCGCCGTGCGCGGAGGCGACGGCGCGATCCGCGCCTTCCACAATCTCTGCCGCCACCGCGGCTCGCGCATCGTCGCCGGGACCGAAGGGTGCGCGAAGCGGCTCACCTGCCCCTATCACGCCTGGACCTACGGCCTCGACGGGCGGCTGATCGGCGTGCCGCAGCGCGAGGACTATCCCGGCCTCGATCCCGCCAAGCTCGGGCTGAAGCCGGTCGATCTCGAAATCTGGCGCGGCTTCGTCTTCGTCCGCCTCGAGTCCGACGGCGGGCCCTCGGTGGCGGAGACGATCGCACCCTATGACGAAGAGATCGCCCCTTATTGCTTCGAGCAGCTGCAGGCGATCGGCCGCGTCACGCTGCGGCCCCGGCCGGTCAATTGGAAGAATGTCGCCGACAATTATTCGGACGGGCTGCACATTCCGGTCGCCCATCCCGGCCTCACCCGCCTGTTCGGCCGCGGCTACCGGATCGACGCGCAGCCTCATGCCGACCGGATGAGCGGCGACCTCGTCGAGCGCCCGTCCCCCGTCCTTTCCGAGCGCGCCTACCAGCATTTCCTGCCCCCGGCGGAGCACCTCCCCGAGAGCCACCGCCGCCGCTGGCTCTATTTCAAGCTCTGGCCGAACGTCGCCTTCGACATCTATCCCGACCAGGTGGATTTCATGCAGTTCCTGCCGGTCTCGCCCACGGAGACCCTGATCCGCGAGATCGCCTACGCCCTTCCGGACGCCAATATGCCGGAAGAGTGGCGCCGGGAGATGAAGGCGGCGCGCTACCTCAACTGGCGGATCAACCGCCGCGTCAACGCCGAGGACACGGCGCTGATCGAAGGCGTCCAGGCCGGCATGGGCTCGCGCGCCTTCGAGCCGGGTCCGCTCGGCGAGAGCGAAGTCTGCCTCAGGAGCTTCGCGCGCAAGCTGCGGCGCCTCATCCCCGAGGCGCGCCTCCACACGCCCCCGCCCGCGGGGTGGAGCCGCGCACAGTCGGCCCGCTGAGCGCAAGTTCCTCCCCATGCGGGACGCACGGTCCCCCTCCCCACCGCTTCGCGGCGTGGAGGAATTAGTCTATCCTCCCCTCATGACCCGCGACCCGCGCATCGACGCCTATATCGCCCGCCAGGCCGATTTCGCCCGGCCGATCCTGGAGCATCTCCGCCGCGTCCTGCACGAAGCCGGGCCGGAGCTCGAGGAGACGATCAAGTGGAGCATGCCGCACTTCACCTATAAGGGACGGCTGTTCGCAGGCATGGCGGCCTTCAAGGGCCACGCCACCTTCGGCCTGTGGCAGGCGAGCGCGGTGCTCGGCGAGACCGGCGCCGAGCGCGACGCGATGGGCCAGTTCGGCCGCCTGACCGCGGTCGCCGACCTGCCGCCGGAGGAGGAGCTCAAGGGCCTGATCCGCCGCGCCGCCGAGGTCGCCGGGCAGGGGGCGAAGCCGCGCCCGAAGAAGCCGCCCAAACCCGAGCTTGCCACGCCCGACGATCTCTCCGCCGCGCTCGACGGCAATTCGGCCGCGCGCGCGACCTTCGATGCTTTCCCGCCGAGCTGCCGCCGCGAATATGTCGAATGGGTGGTCGAAGCGAAGCGGCCGGAAACGCGGGCGAAGCGGATCGCTTTGGCGGTCGAATGGATGGCGGAGGGCAAGCGCCGCAACTGGAAATACGAGAATTGCTGAGCAGGGGCGCTCAATCTTCCCCCGCGCTCACCCCAAGCACCACGATTTCCTCGACCCTCCCGCCGGCTTCCAGCTCGACGACTTCCCCTTTCTCCGCCCCTTCCAGCGCTCGCGCGAGAGGCGCGGTCCAGGCGATGCGGCCGTGCGCCGGGTCGGCCTCGTCCTCGCCGACGATCCGGACGTCGCTCATGACGACGCCGCGGCGGATGGTGACGCGGGTGCCGAAGCCTGCCGCGGCCGGGTGGGGCTCGGCCTCGACCAGGCGCGCCGTCGAGCGCCGCAGCGTCCAGTAGCGCAGGTCGCGCCGCAGCCGCGCCTCTTCCTCGCCCTCGGCGCCGGCCAGCCCGGACTCGAGCTCGGCGACGGCCTCCTCGATCAGCCGCGCGCCGCGGGGCGTGACGAGGTTCGGCGCTGCGCTCGCCGGCCGCTCCGGGGGCGGCGGCTCCGGCGCGTCGTCCACTTCCTTGACGAAGGCGCGACTCACCTTTCTCTCCTTGCGGGGGCCAACGCGCGAGCCGCGGATCGGATGCATGCGCCGAGCTAAAGTGTTGATCTGCAAGACCTAATGACAAAGCTGTCAGGGCGCCCGCGGGCCCGTTAGAGTCGCCGGCGATGCGGCGCCTCGCTCTCCTGCTCCTGCTCTCCGGCTGCGGCTCCGAAGAAAGCGAGAACCGTTCGGGCCCCGTTCCGAAAGAAGCGCCCGCCGCGCCTATTCCCGCACCATCGGCGGAGAACGAACAGGCTTCCCGCGCGGCGGCCGCCACCGTGTCGGAATATTATGAAGCGATCGCCCGCCGCGACTATCCCGCCGCTTGGCGTCTGCGCGAGCGGCGCCCCGGCGACACGCTCGAGCGCTTCGCCGCCGGCTTCGCGCTCTATGCCGATTATCGCGCAACCGTCGGCATGCCGACCCTCCCGGTGCGGCAGGACGGCGCGCTGTGGGTGGCGGTCCCGGTCCAGCTCTACGGCCGCCGCCGCGACGGCGCGCCGTTCGGCAGCGTCGGACGAGTCACCTTGAAGCGCGCGGCCGGCGGGGACAGATGGAGGATTGTCGGCTGAGCCGGCGTGCAACCGGGGCCGGTCCGGCCCGTTGGGAGAGGCGGCAGCCATGTGGGAGACAAGGATGAGGCAGCTGGTTCTCGCATCCGCCGCGGCGGCGCTGCTGACCGGCCTCGGCGCCTGCGGCGACAGCGGCTCCGCGCCCGCCGGCAATGCGGCGGCGGCGAAGCAGCCGCAGATCCGCATCCGCAACCGCCCGCACGAGGAGCTGATGGCGCTGCCGGACAATCTGCGCCGCATCGGCCTCATTCGCGCCATCCGCGAGACGGGCAACCGCTGCCCGAAGCGGGTCGAGCCCAATCCCGTCTATCAGGGCGATTATCGGGGCATGGCCCTGTGGACCGCGCGCTGCGACAATAACCGGCAATATGCGGTGTTCATCGCGCCCAACGAGGACGTCCAGGTCCGCCGCTGCGAGGATATGGCCCGGCTCGGCCTCCCCGCCTGCCGGCCCTTGCCGGAAGCGAGGCCCGATCCGCCGCGGCCGCGGCCGCGCCCGAAGGCGGGGTGAGGGGCGCTGGCCGTCATTGCGAGCGAAGCGAAGCAATCCAGTGCGGGCTCCGAGGCCCGCTGGATGCGCAGGTGCGACCTGCGCATCCTCGTCGCTGCCGCGCAGCGGCAGTTTACCCTGAGCAACGCCGCAGGCGGCGTCGAAGGGCTCCTCGCAATGAAGGTGGGGTGACAGGCCTCAGGCGCTCAATTGCACTGGCGGGTTTCGCGATATTCGCCGGCGGCGCTCATCGTGCGCACGGTGACGCAGGCGCCGTCGCGCGTCTCCTCGCGCCACGAGCCGTCGGGCTGGGTGACGCGGTTCCCGCGCGGCACGCGGCGGCCGTTGCGGATCTCGTAGGACCAGTTGGCCGGCGTCTTCGCCTCGGCTTCGCCGCGCTGGGCGAAGGCCGGGCTGAGCGCGCCGATCGCGAGCACGACCGCGACCGCGCCGCCGACGGCGAGCGTCAGATGCAGGGGTTTCATCGGCACGGACTCCTGTTTCATGCCGCACGTCCTACGCGACAACGCATGAACGCAGGCTGAGTGAAGATTCGCGGCGCGGGCGCAAGAGTCCGCACCGCCGCCGTTGCCGGCCCCCCTGCTCCCCTCTCCGCCGACTCGTTCCACCGCAAATTGCGGTGGATAAGTCGTTTACCCTCTTGGCGCCGGATTCGCGTTGAGGCACTATCGATTGTGGCGATCCCAGGGGGGTTACGCTAATGGTTGTAGGCGTACGCTGCGATGACCATATCGGCCGCATGCGGAAAAGGCTTGTCCTGTGGATATCGGGGACAAGCCGAAATGAGCCCGCCGCTCCCCTGCGAATGCGCCTAAGGTGGGCCGAAACAGGCTGGAACGGATTGTGAACAAGGGGTAGGATGATGGACCTGTCGGGCAGCAGCGAAGTGGAATCGAGCGACGTGAGCCTCAGCACCGCCGAAGCGCCCGGGAAGGGCGCCGTAAAGGCCGAATCGGGTACGCCCAAAGCCGGCGGCAGCAAGAGCGTCGCGCCCCAGGCCTTCGCCGTCGAGGTCGACCGCAGCCGCGATGCCTTGCTCACCGAATTCGGCAAGGACACGCTGAAGGACCGCTATTTGCTTCCCGGCGAATCCTATCAGGATCTGTTCGTCCGGGTCGCCTCGGCTTACGCGGACGACGCCGCCCACGCGCAGCGGCTCTACGATTACATCTCGAAGTTGTGGTTCATGCCGGCGACGCCGGTGCTCTCGAACGGCGGCACCGGGCGCGGCCTGCCGATCTCCTGCTATCTGAATTCCGTGCCCGACAGCCTCGAGGGCATCGTCGACACCTGGAACGAGAATGTCTGGCTGGCCGCGCGCGGCGGCGGCATCGGCACTTATTGGGGCGCGGTCCGCGGCATCGGCGAGCCGGTCGGCCTCAACGGCAAGACCAGCGGCATCATCCCGTTCGTCCGCGTGATGGATTCGCTGACGCT
>JAXDPC010000378.1:0-11722 GCA_034668525.1 Sphingomonadales bacterium | reverse complement strand
CTGCCCATCGACGAGCGGGTAGCGGAGCGAGAAATCCTGGGCGAGCCGGACCATCGCGTCGTAGACTGACTGGTCGCCGTGCGGATGATATTTGCCGATCGTGTCGCCGACGACGCGCGCGCATTTCTTGTAGCCCGCGGCGGGATCGAGGTCGCCATGCCGACGGCGATGCCGCTGGCGCCGTTGGCGAGCAGGTTCGGGAACAGGCCCGGAAAGACCTCCGGCTCGTCCTCCTCGCCATTATAGGTGGGGCGGAAGTCGACCGTGCCTTCGTCGAGGCCGGCCATCAGCTCGCCGGCGGCGGCGGTGAGACGCGCCTCGGTGTAGCGCATCGCCGCGGCGTTATCGCCGTCGACATTGCCGAAATTGCCCTGGCCGTCCACGAGCGGGTAGCGCAGCGAGAAGGTCTGGGCGAGGCGGACCATCGCGTCGTAGACCGACTGGTCGCCGTGCGGGTGATACTTGCCGATCACGTCGCCGACGACCCGGGCGCATTTCTTGTACCCGGCGGCCGGATCGAGGCGCAGCAGCCGCATCGCCCAGAGCAAGCGGCGGTGGACCGGCTTCAGCCCGTCGCGGACGTCGGGCAGCGAGCGGGCCGTGATCGTCGAGAGGGCGTAGACGAGGTAGCGCTGCGAGAGGGCGTCATCGAACGGCGCGTCGATGACCGTATCATATTCGGACATGACGGATCGTTAGCAGCGGCGGCAACGGCGCGCGAGGACCTATTGCGGCACAGAAATGTTATGTGATATTGTTACATAACCGATGAGGAGATCGACCATGCGCCGCCCCCTCCTGCTCGCCGCTGCCATCGCCCTGACGGGCGGCTCGATCGGGCTCATCGCCTTGTCGGAGCGACGGCCGGCACCCGTTCTGGAGTCGAGAATGCAGGTCCGCGCCATGGACGCGCCGCTGCCCTCCGTGCCGATGCCGGCGAACGCTCCCCGCCCGTCGCCGCCCGCGCCGCCTCCGCCGCCCCAAGAGCGGCTGGTCCTGCGCGACGTGGAGGGCGAGCCCGGCGAACGGCCGGGAGGCATCATCCGCGAGGCCGCGCCCCGGATCGCCTATAGCTACGCCTATCGCTTCCGTGTTCCCGCCGCCGCCCTGGCCGGGGTGCAGGAGCGGCATCTCCAGCTCTGCCTCGAGCTCGGCGAGCTGCGCTGCCGGGTAGTCTCCATGCGGCGCAGCGAGACCCGCCCGGCGACGGTCGACCATGGCTATGGCGGCGGCGCGCCCGTCGAGCAGCCGGGCGCCGCCCTCGAGCTGCAGGTCGCCACGCCCCTCGCCCACCAGTTCGGCCGGAGCCTCGGCGCCGCCGCCGGCGCGGCGGGCGGCGAGACGGTCGACCGCCAGATCGCGGCCGAGGACCTCTCGCGCCAGATGGTCGATTTCGAGGCCCGGATCCGCACCCGCGAGACCTTGATCCGCCGTTTGTCCGCTTTGCTCGAGACAAGGAGCGGCAACATCCAGCAGGCGGTCGAGGCGGAACGCGCGATCAACGAAGCGCAGGAGGAACTCGACGCCGCCCGGACATGGCTCGCCGAGATGCGCGGCCGAGTCACCATGTCGCGGATCGCGATCGCCTATGAGGCCGGCCCTGCCGCGACCGCGGGCACTGAGCGCAGCCCGTTCGCGAGCTCGCTCGCGCAGATCGCCGCTTTGACCAGGCACAGTTTCGCCGCTTTGCTCCTCGTCTTCGGCGTGCTGCTCCCTTGGGGCGCGATCGTCCTGCTGGTCGTGCTCGCCGCCCGGTGGGGGCGGCGCCGGCTTGCGGCTTCTCAACCTTCGTAGTAGACTTACAAAAAATAGGGAGGCTGCCCATGCGTCGCTTGCTCGCTCTCGTCCCCCTCTTCCTCGCCCTTTCCGCCTGCGGCGGAGGCTATGAGCGGAGCGACGCGCCCCGCGACTCGGGCGAAGGCTCGGTCTCGAACTCCATGGGCGAGGCGACCGACACGGCGTCCGCGCCCCCTCCTTCCATGACCCCCACGGCCGAGCAGCGCTCCGCCGCCGGCCCGTCGGTCTCGCCGACCGCCGCGCCCGGAGTCGCCTTCAACTATCGCTACGCCTTCCGGCTCGCCGCCGAGCGGATCGCCGCGGTGCAGGAGCAGCATGCCGCCCGCTGCGAGGCGCTCGGCGTCAACCGCTGCCGGATCACCGGCATGCTCTACCGCCGCCACGACGACCAGAATATCGAGGCGCGGCTGAGCTTCAAGCTCGACCCGAGCATCGCCCGCATCTTCGGGCGCGAGGCGGTGGGAATGGTGACCCAGGCCGAGGGCATGCTGGTCGAGAATGAGATCAGCGGCACCGACGTCGGCACCAGCATCCGCCAGGCCGGCCGCTCGATCGCCGAGATGCGCGAGGAGCTCGCCCGGATCGAGGCGCGGCTGCGCGGCCGCATCGGCGCCGGCGAAAAGTCCGACCTCGAATATCAGGCCCAGCAGCTGCGAGCGTCGATCAGCGCCGCCGAGCAGAACCGCGCCGAAGCGCAGGAATCGCTGGCGACGACGCCGATGACCTTCGTCTACGGCTCCGGTCACCTCGTCCCGGGCCCGCAGCCGCGCCGCCCGCTCGGCGAATCGCTCGACGATGCCTGGGAGAATTTCCTCGACGGCGCGTCGGTGCTGTTCGTCCTGCTGGTGACCCTGCTGCCCTGGATCCTGCTCGGCCTCGCCGTCTTCCTGCTGGTCCGCTGGATCCGCCGCCGCTTCTTCCGGCGGACGGAGCAGGTGGAGGCGCCGCTGGCCCCGCCCACAGGGGAAGTCGCCGCGGCTCCGCCCTCGGTCTAAGCGGAGGGCGCCGCCGGCGCGAAGATCTCGGCGGGCTCGCTCGCCTTCAGCGCCGCGACCTCGGCCAGGATCCAGTCGCGGAAGGCGCGGATCTTCGCCTGATTGCGGCGGTGCTCGGGATAGACCAGCCAATAGGCCGTATCGCTGACGCTGACGGCGTCGAAGAGCTGGACCAGCCGTCCGCTCGCCAGCTCCGGGCGCCAGAAGAGCGGGGTCAGCATGGCGACTCCCGCGCCGGAGAGCACCGCCTGCCCCTCCATCGCCTGCGCGTCGAAGCGGATGCCGGCGGTCGCGCCCTCGTCGGGCACCGGCAGGCCGGCGGCGCGCAGCCAGTGCGACCACCAGACGTCGTCGGGCGTCAGCCGCGGTACCCGCAGCAGATCTTCGGGCGCCGCGATCCCGTACGCTTCGCGGCAGGCGGGCGCGGCCACCGGAGTCGAATGCAGCCGGAACATGAAATGCGATCTGAGCCCGGGCCATTCGCCGCGGGCCGACGTGCTGCGGATGGCGACGTCGATCTCCTCGCGGGCGAAATCGATCACCCTGTTCTCGGTGTGGAGGCGCACCGCCAGCTCGGGCCGGGCGAGCTGGAAGGCGCCGAGGCGCGGCGCGATCCAGTTGGAAGCGAAGGTCTGCGTCGTCGAGATGGCGAGCACGTTCTCGTCCTCGGACACGACCGAGCCGAACGCGTCCGCCAGCGTGTCGAAGGCACGCGCCACCAGCGGCGCCGCCCGCCGCCCCGCCTCGCTCAACGTCACCCGGCGCTTCGAGCGCAGGAAGAGTGGAATCCCGAGCCGGTCCTCGAGCAGCCTGATCTGATAGCTGACCGCCGCCTGGGTCATGCCGAGCTCGGCCGCTGCGCGGGTGAAATTCTCGTGGCGCGCGGCGGCCTCGAACACCTTCACGGCCGAAAGGGGCGGCAGCCTGCGCATAAGCAGATGATAAGCTCAGCTTATATGAACTGTCGAGCGTTTCGTTGGCGGAAGGAGCGCGCAGCGGCCATCTAGCTGTTGCAGCCGTACAAGCCGGCTATCGCAAAGACTGGGAGAGAGACGATGCGCGACCTTCACGATGCACAGGCCTGGGCCGATCATCACGATCAGGCCTCCCTATGGTTCGGCAAGGCCTTCGCCGCCGCCGGCGCGCAGCTGCGCCGGAGCGGAGCCTTCGCCGAGCGCGTCCCCGGCCAGCTTCTCGCCGGCCTGTTCGCGCTCAGCCTCACTTTGGTGACGTTCGCCGGCTCCGCCGCCTGACGCCGCCAAACCCGAAGGAGAAAGATCATGACCATCCTCGCCCGCCTCCGCAGCGCGCTTTCCGAGATCGTCCGCGGCTTCTGCATCCTGAACCGGATCCAGTTCGACGCCCCGTGGCGGACCGGCCCCGCGCGCCGCTGCTGAGCCTTTTGCCAGCGGCGCGCGGGCGGTCTATCGCCGCCCGATGCGCCGCCTCGCCAATCTATCCCGGGCCAAAGCCCTTGCCGCGCTCGCCGCGGCGGCCCTAACGGGCTGCACGATGGGGAGCGAAGCGCCCGTGCCGCCCGGAAGCGGCGCCGACGGCCTGATGGCCTGGCCCGACCTCACCGGGCGCCCGCGCCCCGCGCCGGACGCAACCATCCGCTACGGCGGCGACTCGATGCAGGTCGTCGACCTCTGGCTGCCCCCGGGCCGGGGCCCGCATCCCGTCGTGCTGATGGTCCACGGCGGCTGCTGGCAGACCGAGATCGCCGACCGGCGGCTGATGGACTGGGCCGCCGCCGACCTGCGCGGCCGCGGCATCGCCGTCTGGAACATCGACTATCGCGGGGTGGACCGCGACGGCGGCGGCTATCCCGGCACCTTCCTGGACGTGGCAGCGGCCGCCGATGCGCTGCGAACGCACGCGGCCGCACACCGTCTGAACCTGTCGAGGCTCGTCGCCGTCGGCCATTCCGCCGGCGGGCACCTCGCTTTGTGGCTCGCCGCACGGCCGAAGCTGCCCGCCGGCTCGCCGCTCCGCACGCCCAGCCCGCTGCCGATACGAGCCGTAGTCAGCCTCGGCGGGCTGCCCGATCTGGAGGAAGCGGCGCGGCCGCCGGGAAGCGGCTGCGGCACCGAGGTGATCGCCCGCATCTCCGGCGGCCGTTTCGAGGAGACGTCGGTCCCTCGCCTCGCGCCGCTCGGTGTCCGCCAGGTGCTCGTCAACGGCCTTCAGGACCGGATTATCCCCACCGCTTATGCCGAGGGCTATGCCGGAGCGATGCGCGCCGCCGGCGATCGCGTGCGGGTGCGGATGGTCGAGGGCACCGGCCATGTCGAATTGATTTCCCCCGGCAGCGCGGCCTGGGCCGCGGCGGTCGAAGAGATCGAGCGGGCGCTCCGGCGATGACGCTGGAGGAGGCACGGACGCTCGACGCGGCCGATCCGCTGCGAGCCTTGCGCGACCGTTTCGTCCTTCCCGAGGGACTGATCTACCTCGACGGCAACTCGCTCGGCGTGCTCCCCCGGGCCGCCGTCGGGCGTCAGCGCGGGACGGTCGAGCACGAATGGGGCCGACGCCTGATCCGCAGCTGGAACGAGGCGGGATGGATCGACGCCCCGCAGCGTATCGGGGCCAGGATCGCCGACCTGATTGGCGCGAAGCCGCACGAGGTGATCGTCGCCGATTCTACCTCGGTCAATCTCTACAAATTGCTGGTCGCCGGGGCCGCACTCTCCGAGCGCCGGGTCCTGCTGACCGAGGCCGGAAACTTCCACACCGACCTCCACATCGCCTCCGGAGCGGCGGAACTGACGGGGCTCCGCCTCGACATCGCCCCGCGCGGCGAGATCGGGGATCGGATCGGGCCCGAGACCAATCTGCTCCTCCTCACCCACGTCCACTACAAGACCGCCGAGCGCTTCGACATGGCGGCCGTCAACGCGCGGGCGAAGGCCGCCGGCGCGCTCACCGTCTGGGACCTCAGCCACAGCGCCGGCGCGGTGCCGCTCGACCTCAACGGCGACGGCGCCGAGCTCGCCGTCGGCTGCGGCTACAAATATCTGAACGGCGGTCCCGGCGCGCCCGCCTTTCTCTACGTCGCCGAGCACCTCCAGGAGCGGCTCGTCAGCCCGCTGCGCGGCTGGATGGGTCATGCCAGCCCCTTCGCCTTCACCGACGACTACAGGCCGGCATCGGGTATCGCCCGCTTCCTCGCGGGCACGCCGCCGATGCTGAGCATGGTCGCGCTCGAAAGCGGCCTCCAGGAATTTGCCCGGGTCGATATGGAGGCGCTGTGGGCGAAGTCGATCGCCCTGTTCGACCTGTTCGACAGGCTGATGGCGGAGCGCTGCCCGGACATGGTCTGCATCTCGCCGCGCGACCCGGCACAGCGGGGCAGCCACATCTCGTTCCGCCACCCGCACGCCTTCGAGATCGTCCAGGCCCTGATCGACTCCGAGGTGATCGGCGACTTCCGCGCGCCCGACGTCGCCCGCTTCGGCCTCACGCCGCTCTATTTGCGCTTCGAGGACGTCTGGCGCGCCGTCGAGGTCTGCGCCGAAATCCTCGCCACCGGGCGCTGGCGCGAGCCTCGCTTCGCGGTGCGCGGCAGAGTGACCTGATTCCTCCCCATCGAACGATGGGGAGGGGGACCATGCCCCGCATGGTGGAGGGGTAGAAGGCGCAGGCCTCGAAGATTCGCGCAAGGACACATTAGCCTCGGCGCCAGTTACCCCTCCACCACACTTCGTGTGGTCCCCCTCCCCATGCTGCGCATGGGGAGGAACCGTTTCATTGCCCTCCGACTGGCACTCCATTATAGGCCTCATCCCTCAGCCCCGGGGCCGCGTCAGGTGCCCGGGGCGCGCCCGTTTCGAGCCGGAGGCTTTCGCTGATGTCCCGCCGCCGCCAGATTTACGAGGGCAAGGCCAAAATCCTCTACGAGGGGCCCGAGCCGGGCACGCTCATCCAGTATTTCAAGGACGACGCGACCGCGTTCAACGCCCAGAAGCGCGGCACCATCAACGGCAAGGGCGTGCTCAACAACCGCATCTCCGAGCATATCTTCACCCTGCTCGGCCAGATCGGCGTGCCGACCCACTTCATCCGCCGTCTCAACATGCGCGAGCAATTGATCCGCCAGGTCGAGATCATCCCGATCGAGGTGGTGGTGCGCAATGTCGCCGCCGGCACGCTCTCGACCCGGCTCGGCATCGAGGAGGGCACCCAGCTCCCGCGCACGATCATCGAATATTATTACAAGGACGATGCGCTCGGCGATCCGATGATCGCCGACGAGCATATCGCCTGCTTCGGCTGGGCGAGCCAGGAGGAGATGAACGACATCGCCGACATGGCGGTGCGCGTGAACGACTTCATGTGCGGCCTGTTCGCCGGCATCGGCATCCGCCTGGTCGACTTCAAGCTCGAATTCGGGCGGATCTGGGAGAATGACTACGCCCGGACCATCCTCGCCGACGAGATCAGCCCCGACGGCTGCCGCCTCTGGGACATGGCCTCCGGCGAGAAGCTCGACAAGGACCGCTTCCGCCGCGATCTCGGCGGCGAGGCCGAAGCCTATCAGGAGGTGGCGCGCCGGCTCGGCCTGCTCCCCGAAGGCGACGCCAACATGGTCCTCGACATGGAAAGCCACCGCAAGAAGCGCGGCAAGTGACGGTCCGCGCGGCTGAAACGGCCGCGCAGGACCGTCATCCCGGCGAAGGCCGGGATCTCAGGACGCGGAGTCTCGGGCGGTTTTGCAGCGCTCCCTATACGCCGGCGACCGTTCTCCCTGAGGTCCCGGCCTGCGCCGGGACGACGGACTCGGTCCGGCTCCAATAACGAAACACCCCGCCGTGCCGGCGAGGCGCTCTCCTTATTCGGTAGGGCTCAGCGCGCGGCCTGGGGCGGGCCGCCCTGGGCGACGGTCGGAGCCGGCGCGGAGGCGACGCGCTGCGGCATGCGGGCGCTGGCGTTCTGGATGAACGGGACCGGATTGACCGCGCGGCCGTCGATCCGGACCTCGTAATGGAGGTGGCTGCCGGTCGAGCGGCCGGTCGAGCCCATCAGGCCGACCAGCTCACCGCGGCGGACGCGCTGGCCCGGGCGGGCGATCAGCCGCGAAAGGTGGCCGTAGCGGGTCTGGATGCCCTGGCCGTGGTTGATCTCGACGAGGTTGCCGTAGCCGCCGCTGTTCCATTCGGCGCGGCCGACGATGCCGTCGGCGGTGGCGTAGACCGGTGTGCCGAGCGGGCCGGCGAGATCGATGCCGCCGTGCATCGCGGCGCTGCCGCGGAACGGATCGGAGCGAACGCCGAAGCCGCTGGTGAAATTGACGCCGGTGCTGACGGGGCGGCCCGAGGGAATGGCGATGATGCCGGCCTCGAGCTGGTCGAGCTGGCGCCAGGCGACGAAGAGCTGGCGGAAGCGCGGATCGGTGTTGGCCGGAGTCTCGACCTCCTCGAGCGGGCCGCCGCGGCCGAGGAAGCGCGCCGGGTTGAGGCCGAGGCGGCGGATCTGCTGGGCGGTCTCGACGATGCGCTCGCGGGCGGTGTCCTGGGCGCGGGCGACGAACACCCGCTGGCGGCCCTCGACCTCGGCATAGGCTTCGGCGGGCTCGGCCTGCGGCGCCTCGGCGCGGCGCGGCAGCATGGCGGCGAGCCGGTCGGGATCCTCCTCGCCGGAGATGAGCGCGTCGAGGAAGGCCTGGCGCTGCTCGAGCACGGCGGCGCGCTGCTCGGCCTGCTGGCGGATCTGGACGAGGCGCTGCTCCATCTCGGCGACCTGCGCCTCCATCTGCGCGACCTCGGTCTCGACGGAGCCGGCGGCCGAGACGATGCGCAGGGTGGCGAAAGCCGACCAGGCGAGCAGCACCAGGGCTGCGAGGCAGACGGCGACCTGGACGCGCGAGCCGACGCTGACGCGCCGCAGGCTCTTGCCGTCATGGAAGAAAATATCGCGCGGTTTGAAGAGGTTGCGGAACCGCATGGTGAGCCCCGCGTTGGCAGTCTGGACCGTAGTCGTCATCATCTTCCCCGGACGTCGTCTGCGGCGGCTGATGGCCCGCAACGGCGACCCTCTGAATTTTCAGGACTTTCGCCCCTGTTTTCCGCGTCGGAAGTGCCCACCCGCGACGTGTGGATGGCAGACTGTTAAGCAAAGCTTCCCGCGTCCACCCCTCCATAGAATTCGCGGGACAGACCGGCTTCGTCGCGCGCTGAGTCGTTGAACGGAGGCTTCAGCGCGCCGCGGAAGTGACGGCGCACCAGCCGTTGCCACTCCGCAACGACGGCGATTTTCCGCGATTCGCAGGCCTTTTTGAACCAGCTCGTGCCGATCGAGACGTGACGGATTTCGTCGCGGTAGATGCGCCCCAGGATCGCCGCGGAGCGTGCGTCCCCCGCCGCCTCGAACCGCTCCACTGTGGCCGGAGTGACGTCGAGCCCGCGCGCCTCGAGCACCATCGGCACCACCGCCAGCCGGGCGAGTACGTCGTGCGCCGTTTCGGCAGCCGCGTCCCAGAGGCCGTCATGGGCGGGAAGCGCACCGTAGCCGGAGCCGAGAGCGCGCAGGCGCCGGTCGAGCAAAGCGAAGTGGATCGCCTCGTCGGCGCCCACGGACAGCCAGTCGTCGACAAAGGCGCGCGGAAAGGCGGCGCCGAAGCGCCCGGCCATGTCGAAGGCGAGGTCGATCGCTCCGAACTCGATATGGGCGAGCGCGTGCAGCATCGCGATGCGGCCGCGCTCCGAGCCGCCGCGGCCGCGCTTCGGCATCCGGTTCGGGGGCACCAGTTCCGGACGCTCGGGACGCGCGGGCCGCGCCGGCATGGCGACGTCGAACGCATGCGCGAGAGCGCCGGCGCGCCACTGGCGCGCCGCCGCGCGGGCGCGGCGTACCTTCTCGCGCGGCTCGGCGGCGAGGAGGACGGATCGGCAGGCGAGGGCGACGCTGGTCACGCGCCGCCTCTAGCGGCAGCGCGCCGGCGAAGCGACGCTATTCCCCGCCGGCGGCCTGATCGACCGGCTCGGCCTCGGCCGGCTTCTCCTCGATCTGGAAGCCGGCATAGAGCGCCACATCGACCGGCTGGACGGCCTCCTCGGCCGGGTCGGCGGGCTCCGCCTCGGGCTCGGGCAGATAAGCGGGCGCCGCGTCGCGCCAGGGAGTCTCCGCTGCCGCATATTCGATCACGGGGGCCTGCGCATAAGCGTCGCGGGCGGCCACGGCGGGGCAGCCGAAGCAGTCGGCGGCGCGGGCCGCCTGGCCTTCGTCCCAGCCGTAGAGGTCGGCGAAGCGCGGCGACTGCGCCTGCAGCGCGTTCGGATCGAGCGCCGCGCCGCGGTCGCGCGGATGCGCGGCGGCGCCCTGGAAATAGAGCGGATTGATCTGGTCGATCGCGCTCTCGCCGAGCGCGAAGCCGCCGGCGACGCCCGCCAGGATCAGTGCCGCGAAAGCGGGAAGCTTGAGCCTGGCGTCCATGCGCTGCACTCCGTACGCGATACCTCGCGCGACAACGATGCGCCGGCGCGCGCGTTCCCGCTTCAGGGCAGCTCGCGCGCCGCTTCGAGCACTTCCTCGGCGTGCCCCGGCACCTTCACCTTGCGCCAGACCCTTTTCACCACGCCGTCCCGGTCGACGAGGAAGGTCGCCCGGTCGATGCCCATATATTTGCGGCCGTACATCGATTTCTCGATCCACGTCCCGAACGCCTCGCAGACCGAGCCGTCCGTGTCCGAGGCGAGGGGGACGCTGAGCCCGTATTTGTCCGTAAATTTCTGGTGGCTCCTGGCCGGGTCCTTGGAGACGCCGAGCAGCCAGGTCCCCGCTTTCTCGAACTCCCCGGCGAGCGCGCTGAACGCCTGCGCCTCCGCGGTGCAGCCGGAGGTGTCGTCCTTCGGGTAGAAATAGAGGACGAGCTTGTTGCCGCCGAAGTCCGCCGGGCTGATCCTGCGTCCGTCCATCGCCTCCAGCTTCACGTCCGGAACCGGATCGCCCTCGTTCACCATCGCCTCACCCTTCCTGGACTGCGCGCCACAAGCCCGTCACCCTCTGCCGCGCATCGTCATAAGCTGCAAGGAGCGTGTCCCAGTCCGCCGCGCCGCAGGCCTCGGCGACGAGCGGCCGCGTCGCCGGCGGCGGCGCTTCGAGCGCGGGCGCGACCAGGCGGAACATGACCAGCATCCGGCTGAGCAGGCGGAGCGCCGGATCGATGTCGGGGGGGACGAGCCCGGCCTCGCAAAGCGCCGCGAGCGCCGTTTCGAGGTGCGGGTCGAAGCCGATGCCGTGGCGGAGCTGGAGCAGGTGGACGGCGAATTCGAGGTCGACCAGCCCGCCGGGCACGAGCTTGACGTCGAAGGGCCCCGCGGGCGGCTTGTGCGCCGCGATGTCGGCGCGCATCCGCACGGCGTCGCGGACCAGTGTCGCCGGATCGCGCGGGCGCCGCAATACGCCGAGGACCGCCTCGCGCAGCGCGGCCTTCGCCTCGTCCGAGCCGTAGAGCGGCCGCGCCCGGAGCAGCGCCATATGCTCCCAGGTCCAGGCCTGCTCGCGCTGGTAGCGCTCGAAGCTTTCGAGCGAGATGGCGAGGAGCCCGTCCGTTCCCGACGGGCGCAGGCGGGTGTCGACGTCGTAGAGCGGCCCCGCCGCCGTCGGCACCGAAAGGGCGGCCGTCACCCGCGGCGCGAGCCGGTTGAAATAATCCGTCGCGCGCAAGGGTCGCGTCCCGTCCGATTCCGCCTCATGAGTGCCGCTGAACAGATAGACGAGATCGAGGTCGGAGGCATGGGTCAGCGCCTCGCCGCCGAACCGGCCGAGGCCGAGGATCAGCAGCTCGGACCCGGGCACGCGGCCGTGAGCCCGCTCGAACTCGGCGACGGCGGCGCCCGCGAGCACGTCGACCGCCGCCTCGGCGACCCGCGAATAGCCCGCGGTGACCTCGATCGGGTCGCGATGGGCGGCGACCAGCTGGTCTCCGAGCG
>JAXDPC010000377.1:0-26709 GCA_034668525.1 Sphingomonadales bacterium | reverse complement strand
ACAGCTTATCGCAAAAACGGCCCTGCCTGTTCTGGCGCCTCGCCCGTCAGCTGAGAATGCCGGCGATCCAGGAAGCCCGCGGCTCGGCCGGCGCGCAGTTGCGCGCCCAGAGCTCGTCGAAGATGCGGCGGTTCTGCTCGAGGAGGAGGGCCGCTGGCGGCCCGCCGGTGAGCACGTCGCGCCACTCTATCTGGCCGTGGCGGGAGCGATCCTCGTAGACGAAGCGCAGATCCTCGCCGCCTTGGAGGGGCCGCGGCAGGTCCAGCCGGCCGCAGACGACGCCGTCAGCAGCACCATAGTCCGCGAGCCAGAGGCGCCCGAACTCGACGGGACGGCCGTTGACGAACTCGGCCGCGATCGCGGCCTTGGCGCGTCCCTCGAGGGCGCGCTCGAGCGGCGGCGCGTCGCGGCCGCAGCCTGCGAGGACGAGGGCGAGGACCAGGGCAGCTGAGCGGTGCCGGATCATGCCGCTACGATACCTCACTGGGCGCCGATCAGCAAAGGTCCCTAGATCGCCCGTAAAAGCCCGCTGAGCGCGTCCGACGCGCCGGGGGACGCGCTGTCGGCGCCGCGCCATCGGTTGAGGCCCTGAGCGGGGCGCACAGCCGATCCTAGCGGCATTTCGAGTCGGGAGGGTCGCCGCAATTTCGAGGTTGCGTGAATTGGCGCCTGTCTGACATTAGGTTGCCCGCTCCCGAAATGGTTTTGGTGTCCGTCGTCGGACACCACGTCCGACCCGCGGCTGCCCCTATCGATGGGGCATGGACACGCCCCCCGATCTCTCCGCGGCCAAGCCGCTCATTCGGCTTTTCAAGCCCGGCACCTTCACTTCCGTCGAGGGCAAGACCCTCACCTATTCCGACACGGACCTGCAGGCGATCGCCGACGCCTACGACCCGGCGACCGATCCGGCGCCGCTCGTCGTCGGCCATCCGAAGCTCACCGACCCCGCCTTCGGCTGGGCGAAGGAGCTGAAGGTCGTCAACGGGGAGCTCGCAGCGGTTCCCGAAAAGGTCGAGCCCGCGTTCGCCGAGGCGGTGAACGCCGGGCGCTACGCGAAGGTCTCAGCGCAGTTCTACGAGCCCGACCATCCCGCCAACCCGAAGCCCGGCGCCTGGTACCTGAAGCACATCGGCTTCCTGGGCGGCGCGGCGCCGGCCGTGAAGGGCCTCGGGACCGTCGCCTTTGCGGCCGAGGACGGCCCTTTCGCCACCGTTGAGTTCACGATCGAGGAAAAGAACATGCCCCCCAAAGAAGAAGACAAGACCGCAGGCTTCGCCGAGCGCGAGGCCGAGATCACCCGCAAGGAAGCCGACGTCGCTCGCCGCGAGGAAGCGGCCGCGACCGCGATCCACGCCACCCACGTCTCGTTCGCCGAGAGCCTCGTCACCGCCGGGCGCCTGGCGCCCGCCGGCACCGCCCTGGTCGTCGGCATCCTCGACGTTCTGGCGGCGCCGGCAACGGTGAGCTTCGCCGAGGCCGGCGCCGAAGCCGGCAAGGTGAGCTTCGGCGAGGCCGAGGGTTCGGACAAGCTCTCGCCCGAGGCGGCTTTCCGGAAGCTGTTCGAAGGCACCACGCCGCTGATCTCGTTCGGCGAGGCGGCGCCAGCCGACAGGGCGAGGGACAAGCCGAACCTCGACCCCGCCGACATCGCGGAGCGCGCCGCCTCGTTCGCCGAGGAGCAGCGGCAGAAGGGCCGCACCGTCACGATCGCGGCCGCCGTGCGGCACGTCATGAAGGCCGACAAGGCCGACTGAGCGCAGCTGCGCATCACCAGGGCCGGTTAGCCGGCGAGCATTCAGGGGAGACTTTCGAAATGGCAGGCAGGCAGGACGGACTGATCAAGGGCTTCAAGGCGAGCGGCGCCATTCCGGCGCGCCGCTTCGTCAAGTTCGGGGCCGATGACAGGACGGTGACGCTGGCGACGGCGGCCACCGACCCGGTCATCGGCACCTCGAGCGATATCGACGTCGCCGATGGGGAGCCGTGCGACGTCCACCTCGGCGGCCTCGCCGAGGTGGTCTACGGCGGAAACGTAACCCGCGGCGCGAGCCTCCTCACGGCGGCAGCCGGCGGCGAGGCCGTGGCGGCCGCGCCGGCCGCGGGCGTCAACAACCGGATCGCCGGCGTGGCGATGGTCAGCGGCGTCGACAATGACGTCGGCCTGGTCCTGCTCGCGCCCGGCCAGATCCAGGGCGCCTAGCGCACCCGCCTTCAGACAAGCCCCACCAGGAGACCAAGCTCATGCTTTCCCCGTATCCCATCGACCCGGCGCTCACCGCGATCGCCGTCGCCTACAGGAACGACGATTACATCGCCGACGTCGTTCTTCCGCGCATCCGCGTCTCGAAGCAGGCGTTCACGTTCCTCGAATATGCTGCCGAGCAGTTCTTCGAGATCGTCGACACCAATGTCGGCCGGCGCTCGCAGCCGAACCAGGTGAGCCTCGGCTCGGTGGAGCGGACCGACAGCACCGAGGACCACGCTCTCGACGGCGGCGTGCCGCGGTCGGACATCGACAATGCCGACGAGCGTTACGATCCGCTCGGCGACGAGGTCATGTTCATCCAGGAGCTGATCGCGATCCGTCGCGAAATCCGCGCCGCCAGCATCGTATTCAATCCGGCCACCTATGCGGCCGGGCTGAAGGCCACGCTGGCCGGCGATACGCAACTGAACGATCCGGACAACACCTCGGTCATCAAGACCGTCAACAACGCGCTCGACCTCCCGCTGATGCGGCCGAACCAGATGGTCTTCGGCCAGTACGGCTGGACGCAGTTCCGCTCGCTGCCCGAGATCGTCGAGGCATGCCTCGGCACCGGCGCCACGAAGGGCAATGCCACCCGCGAGCAGGTGGCCGAGCTCTTCGAGGTCAAGGAGGTCGTGGTCGGTGCGGCGCGCGGCAATGCCGCGAAGAAGGGCCAGCCGGCGCAGATGAGCCGCCTGTGGGGCAAGCACCTGGCGCTCACCTACAAGGCGCCGGTCCCGCAGGGGAAGGGCGCCGTCACCTTCGGCGGGACCTTCCAGTGGGGCGATCGCATCGCCTCCCAATGGGAAGACAAGCATATCGGCATGCGCGGCGGCATCGCCGTCCGCACCGGCGAGAGCGTCAAGGAGCGGCTGATCGCCGCCCAGGCCGGCTACTTCTTCGAGGACGCCTTCGCCTGATCTCCCGCGGGCCGGCCGGCCGGGCAGCGTACCAGCCCGGCCGGCCCTGTCCCGGCATCCCTGAGAGGAGCCCCGCCATGCGCTACCGGACCAACCACCACGTCGGCTATGCCGGCAAGATCCACGACCCTGAGACGCTCCTCACTTTCAAGCCAGGCGACGAAGCGATCCGCGACCGCCTCCTCGAGGTCGGCGCGATCGTCGAGGACAAGAGCCAGCCCGCGCCTCCGCCCGCTCCTCCGGCGCCGCCTGCAGCTCCCAAGCCCCTCGCCGAGCAGCCGCTCGAGGAGCTGAAGCTCGTCGGCAAGGCCGAGGGCATCCGCGGCTGGAACCTCTGGAAGGATCCGGCCAAGGCCGTCGCCGCGATCGAGCGGCACCGCGCCGAGAAGGTCGGCTAGGCCGTGTTCGGGCTGAACAGCTACTTCGCGGGCATGGCGGCCCTACTCGCCATGCCCGCGATCGAGGTCCTGGATGACGGCCCCGCGGCACGGCCTCACCGCTCAAAGCGCGGCCGGCGACGCAACGGGCGTCCCCTGCGGGCCAACCGCCTGCACATCAGCCGGCGCACCCGCCACCGTCATAGGCGGCGCCGGTGATCCTAGCATTGCTCCTCAGCGCCCTCGCGATCGCCAGTTGGTGCATCGACTTCTCGCCCGTGGCGGCCGAGTTCGTTTGGCTTGTGCAGCGGCCGGAAGGCCCGCCGTGCGACTTCCTCCTCGGCGCCGGCATCTGCCTCGGCTTCACGCTTTCCTGTTCGCTCGCCTGGGCCGCGGTCCTCGCTCGATTCCTGCTCGGATAAGCGCCGATGCAACGCCTTATCAAACAGCCTGCAGAGGAGCTGAAGCGCAGCCTGGCCTTCGAGGGCGCCGCGCCGATCGCCGCGATCATTAGCGTCGCCGCGGAGAGCCGCGGCCTGGTCGTCGGCAGCGCTGCCCTGGTCGTCTCGGGCGAGCTCGGCGCCGGGATGCTGTTCGTCCGCATGGAAGGCGGCACGGACGGCGAGCGTTACCTCGTCACCGCCCGCGTCGAGGACCAGGGCGGCGAGATTCGCGAGGCGGAGCTCGAGCTCGCCGTCGTCGATGGGGCGTGGACGATGCCGGCCGGCGGGGACGGCTATCTCGCGATCGACGAGTTCGTTCGCATGTTCGGCCTCGAGGAGGCCGTGCGGATGACCGACGACGGCACCGGCCGGATCGATCGCGCGATGCTTGTCGAGGCGCTGAGCGCCGTCCAGGCCGTCGCGGACGTCCATATCTCGGCGGCTTACGCTGTACCCCTCAGCCCGGTCCCGCAGATCGTGAAGGTGGCGATCGCCGACATGGCGCGCGCCAGGCTTTATCCGCGCGGCGCACCGGACGGCGTAGCCGACGCCGCCAAGGCGGGGCTGAAGCTCCTCGAGCGGATCGGGGAGAAGAAGCTGCCCCTGCCCTCGGCTGCTCCGCTGCCCGAGGCGACCAGCTCGTCGCCAATCCTGATCGCGCCGGGCGTGAGGCGGTACACCCGCGGCCTCGAGGACTACTGACATGGCGGCGCCGATCGACATTCGCCTCGAGTTCCAGGAGGACGTGACCGCCGGCTTGCGCCGCGGAATCGCGGCCGGCCTCGACATGACGCCGGCGATGCAGGAGATCGCCCGCCACCTCGAGACGGCGACGGCCATGCACTTCGAGCAGGAGCGCGGGCCGGGCGGCGTCGCCTGGAAGCCCTCCGAGCGTGCGATCGCGGAGGGCGGTCAGACGCTTACGATGAGCGGGGATCTCCGCAGCTCGATCAGCTCCACCTTCGGCCCCGACTTCGCCGCGGCGGGGCCAGAGCGGTCGTTCGGCGCCGCTGTCTATGCGGCCATTCACCAGTTCGGCGGGACCATACGAGCGAAGGCCGGCCGGGCGCTCAGCTTCGGCGGTCGACTTTTCGCCGCGGTGCGGATCCCGGCCCGAGCATACCTCGGGATCGACGACCAAGACCGTGCTGCGATCGCCGACATCTTGCGCGGCTTCTTCGGCCGTGCGTTTGCCGGCGCCGGTGGCGGCGAATGAAGCTGCAGCCCATCGTCGACCGGCTCAAGGACCGCGGCCTGGCGCGCGTCTACGGCGCACTCGAAATGGCCGGCCTGAAGGAACGGCCGGGGCGGCTCCCCGCCTATTTCGTCGTCCGCGACAGCTGGACGGCCGGCGCCAACCGATTGGACGGCGCGCACGATCAGAAGGTGGCCGAGCTCTTCGGGGTCGTGATCCTCCTCGAGGCCGCCGGCATGCGCGAGGAAACGATCGACGACAGCCTCCACGACGAGGAGCAGCGCGTGATCGACGCGCTCGCCGCCTGGACCCATCCGAACGCCACGAGCGCCTGCGAGGCCGCCGGCGGCCGCCTGGTGTCCGTGGACAGACACACCCTCGGCTGGATGGTCAGCTTTAGGCTCGGAAGACACATCAGGAAGGCAGGCTAATGAGCACCAGGAAACCCGAAACGACCCAGGCCGAACCGACCAAGGCGCGGCCGACCGACAAGAGCGGGCGCCAGCTCGACGAGTTCAAGCTGCCGATCAGCGGCCCCGCTCGAGCGCGCGAGCTCGAGCGGCTCGGGAAGCCGGATCCGCGCACCAACCCCGAAGCCTGGGGCGCCTCGCCCGCGGGCGACCAGACGGCCGAATAAGGAGCCCGCGACATGCAGAAGGTCATCCTCTTCAAGAAGGAAGTCACGTACGGAACCGACTCCGTACCGACGCCCGCCGCGAACGCGGTCCTCACGCGCAATTTTCAGGCGCCCAAGCCGGTCGAGGTCGACCAGCTCGACCGGAAGCTCGACCTGCCGGCGAAGGGCCGGCGCAAGTCTGCGCCGACGAACCGCCGCTCGCCTTACGCTTTCGAGGTCGAGCTCGCCGGATCCGGCGCTGCCGGTACGGCCGCGGCCTGGATGGAGCTGCTCGAGTGCTGCGGCATGGCCGCCCCGACGATCACGGCCGCCACCAAGGCCGAGCAGAAGTTCGCCGCCGAGGGCGTCGCTCTGTCGTCGGGCAGCTGCTATCACTGGATGAGCGAGCAACGCGTCCGCCCGCTCGGCAGCCGCGGGACGTGGGGCTGCGACTTCACCGCCAACCAGTATCCGTTCCTCAAACTCAACATGATCGGCCTGCTGTCGGCCGGCGTCGGCGTCGACGCCACGGTGCCGGGCGGCGCCCCGGACTTCACGCGGTGGAAGGATCCGCTCGAGGTCAACACGGCCAATACCGACTTCCTGCTCGACGGCCATGCGCTGATCCTGCAGTCGCTGACGATCGACGCGAACAAGGACGTGAAGCCGCGCAACCTGGTCGGCGCCAACTACGTCAATCTCGGCGACCACGCCCTCACCGGCAGGATCCGCGGCGAGGCGCCCTCGATCGCCGCGAAGAACCACTTCACGCTGCTCGATAGCGGCGCCGAGATGGTGATGCAGCTGATCCACGGCACCGTAGCCGGCAACATCGTCCAGCTCGACGCCGCTCACGTCCAGGTCCTCGACATCGACCGATCGGAGGAGGACGACAAGCTGATGCTCGACATCAGCATCGGCCTCAACATCGTCGCCGGTCAGGACGATCTCCTGTTCACCGCCAAGTAAAGAGGGGCCGCGTCCATGTATAAGGTAGTCCAGGGACGCCGCGCCTGGTGGCCGGTGACCTTCAACGGGGTCACCGAGGAAGGCCGCGTCGTCGAGACCAAGATCGAGCTGCGGTTCCACATCCACGACGAGGATGAGTTCACCGAGGTCATGTTCCAGTTCTCGCGGCTCCAGCCGCGAGCCGAGGAGCTGGCCCTGGCGGAGATCGAGGCGCCCGCGGCGGAAGCAGCGAGCGAGGCGGCCGGTGAGGCTCGCGATGTCGACGCGGAGGCTCGCCAGATCGTCGAACGGAAGATCCTTGGCCGACTCTACGCCGAGTTCGTGAAGCGGATCGCGGTCGATTGGCGCGGCATCGGCTTCGAGAACGGCGATCCGATGAAGTTCGAGGACGAAAACCTGCAGCTCGTCATGGTCCAGCCGGGCGTCTTCGGCGCGTGCGTCCTCGCCTATCAGAAGTGCCGCAAGGGCGAAAAGGGCGTCCGCTCGGGAAACTGAAGGCCGTCGCGCGCAGATGGGCCGGCGGGCGCGGCGGCACCGAGGAAGCCGAGGATGATGCCCTTACGAGCTTGGCAACGCTGCCGCAGCGGGCGGAGCCGACGGGCGAGCTGCTGGAGCTGGCGCCAGATGAGGCGGGCTCGGCTGGCCTCTTTTTCGCCTTGGATACGCAATGGAGGCGCTGCGCGATGACCGGGCAGCGTCTCGGGCTCGACTACCAGGCGATCGAACCGACCGCCCGGCTGATGGGGATTGAGATCACGCCGATGCTGTTGCCGGACCTCACGATCATGGAGAAGGCGGCGATCGACGAGCTCGCGAGGCGGCGGCGGTGAGCGGCGGCCCCGATCTCGAGCTTTCAGTCCGTGTAAGAGCGGACGGTAACGGCCTAGTCGGCCAGCTCGGCCAGGACGAAGCGGCCGTCCGCCGCGTCGGCGAAGCGGCGGACGGCGTGTCGCAGAAGACTGGGCGCCTGGCCACAGCCTCCGCCGAGCTCGCCCGCGAGATGCGCCGCGGCGCGCAGGGCCTCGACGAGCAGGGGCGCGCGTCCGGGGAGCTCGAGCGGATACTGACGCGCCTCGAGAACCGCTACGACCAGGCCGGCGCGGCGATGCGTCGCCTGACGCAGGACGAGGCGGACATCAACCGGCTCCGCCGCGCCGGCGTGATCGACAGCCAGCATGCCGCCTTGTTCACCGAACGGGCGACGGGTGCCTATCGCCGTCAGAGCCAGGCGCAGCGCGAGGCGGCCCGCACGGGGGCGCAAAACGAACGCTCGGTGCGGGGACAGCGCGCCGCCTATACGAACTTCGGCCAGCAGATCCAGGACGTGACGCAGCAGATCGCGCTCGGCATCAATCCGTTCACGATCCTCGCGCAGCAGGGCGGCCAGGTGGCTTACGCGCTCGAGGGCATGGGCGGCCGCGGCGCCAGCGTCGCGCGCTTCTTCGCTGGGCCATGGGGATCGGCGATCATCGCCGGCACCAGCCTCGTCGGCATGTTCACGCTGTCGCTGCTTCAGAACCGCGACGCCTCGCGGGAGAATGAGCGGGCGCAGAGGGACTCGATCACCGCCGCCGACGCTCTTGGCCAGGCGCAGGGCGTCCTCGGCCAGATCTTCGACATGTCGACCGGGAAGGTCCGCAACAACACCGAAGCCCTCCGCGCGAACGCGATCATGCAGGCGATCAACCTGCGCGCCCAGGGGCAGCAGCAGGTCATGGAAGGCCGCATGTTCGCCCTTGGTGCGGGCAGCCGCATCGCGGCGTTCGACGCCCTGTCGGGAACGGCCGCCGCGGACACCGCCCGCCGGCATGATCCCGAGGGCTATGCGCAGTTCGAGAACCTCAGGAACATCGCCGTCAATGGCGGCCTCGTGCCCGGTCGCCGCAGCGGGCCCGCGATCAGCCGCACGGAAGCGCTTCGGCTGATCGGCGAGGCCAACACCTCGAGGCTCGGGCGCTACGGCATACCATTGACCGGGCAACAGATCGCGGAGACCCTCAACCGGCAGATCCAGGGCGAGGAGTCGGTCCGGATCTCGGAGGACCTCTTCGAGACCCTAAGGACCGGCGAGCTCGGCCGCTTTCGGCAGGACGGTCGCAACCGGCCGCAGCGTCAACGGCAGGACAACCGGCCAGAGCAGGCGTCGGACGCGATCGAGCGCATCCAGCGCATCGAGGAACAGTTCGACGATCAGCCGCGGGCGGTCGATCGTGCCGTCCAGGCGATGCGCCAGCTCGACGACGTCCTGGCCGACGCCTCCCGCCGCAAGCTGCCTCGCCTCGACGAAATGACCGCCGGCGCCGATCGCGCGCGGCAGGCGATCCGCGACGGCATCATCCGCCAGATCGTGGAGCCGTTCCGCGAGCAGCCACGCCTGGTCGGCCGCGCCGAGGAGGCCATGCGCTCCCTTGCCGACACGGCCGAGCAGCTCGGCGGGAACAATGCCGCCTATCTGCAGCAGCTCCGCGGCGCCGGCGACGTCATCGAGGCGGCGCTCAACCGCCCCTATCGCGAGTTCCTCGAGGACCAGCTGCGGACCTACGAGACGCAGCAGCTCATCATCCAGGGCCGCGAGGACGAGGCCGAGGCGCTCGGCATCATACACCGCATCGAGGAGCAGCTAGGGCCGCTGAGCGAGGAGCGCCGGCGCGTCATCGTCGAATCGGTGACCGTGCTTCGGGAGCAGGCCCGCGAGCTCGAGCTCATCCGCGAACGCCAGCAGCTTTTCACCGGCGCCGCCCAGGACGTCCGGCGCGAGCTGGTCGGCATCGCCTCGGACTTCCCCGAGCGTCGCCTGCGCGGGATCATGGATCTCGGCGAGGGCGTCTACAACACGTTCAACCGGCTTCGCGGCGAGGTCCTGGTTGAGCAACTGTTCGGCGACACGTTCCGCGAGATCGAGGACTTCGTCACCGGCCGCGATCGCGTCCGCCAGGCCAACCAGGACTATGTCGCGTCGGTCGGGACCGTCCGAGAGGCGCTGAGCTCGCTTCAAACGGCGCAGCACGACGAGATCTCGGCCGTCGAGGGCGTAGCCGCCGCCATGCGCCGCCTCGAGCGCGCGACCGATGCGACGGCCAGGCGCTTGCCCGATGCAGCTGCGACACCGGCATCGTCCGCGGCTGCGGTGCCCGCCGTGGCGAGTGCGGTCGGTCAACAGGTCCAGTCGATCCTCAATCCACTGCGGAGCATGTTCGTCGGGGGCGACAATTACGCCCGCCATCTCGCCCGCGGCTCGCACGGCGTGGACCTGCGCGCGCCTATCGGCACAGCGGTCTACGCACCCTTCGAGGGCCGGGTCTCGAGCAACTCGACGGCGCGCGGCGGACTGCAGGTGTTCCTCACCAGCATGGACGGCCGGATCCGCGCCGGCTTCGCCCACCTCAACGGCATCATCCCTGCGATCGGCTCGACCGTCGCCGCCGGCCAGCTGCTCGCCCGCTCCGGCAATAGCGGCACCAACCCGCGCACCGGACGGAACGTCGACCCGCACCTGCACAGCTCGCTCTACATCGACGGCCGCAGCGTCGATCCGATGCTATACTACGGCCGCAGGCTGGCGCTCCAGACCAGCCAAACAGGTGAAGCCGCGACTGTGGCGACACGGAGTCTGGGCGCTTTCTCCGCGACCGTCCAACGGACCACCGAACACATCGAGGGGCTGCTCGTCCGGGGCAATATCGACCTCAACAATCGGCCGCGGGTGACCAACGCGGACGGCTCGATCTCGACAGTGCGCTCGATGTCGTTCGGGACACCCCGAGGCGAGGTTCTGGTTCCGACCGTCTCCGAGGACGGCCGCATCATGTCAGACCGGGAGGCGATGCGACAGTATGAGCGCACCGGCCGCCATCTCGGCATCTTCGACACGCCTGAGCACGCGACTCGCTACGCAGAAGCGCTGCACGAGGCGCAAGAGCGGATGGTCGAGCAAACGCGGGCGACGGAGCAGCTCTCCTCGGCGAGCGCGGCGGCGGGCCGCCAAGTCAGCGAGCTCGCAGGCGACACGAATGCATGGTTCGCGGACCTGGGCCGGCAGCTCGCCGCGTATAGCCAGGCTTCCGATTCCAGCGTCGGGACAGGCGAGGGCGAGGAGGCCCCCCCAATCGTCGTTACAGGGCAGCCGAACGCGACGGCGCAGCTCAGCCCGCGCGAGTTCCTACGGACGCTCCTCACCGGCCTCACCAGCCGGATCTTCGGCGACAGCGTCGGCAAGGCGCTCGGGCGTCATCTGGCGAGCGCCGTCGAAGGCGCCGGCTACGGCCGCCTCTCCGGCGGCCTCATCCTCGGCCGCGGTGGATCCTCGACGGGCTCGACGATCGGCGGCGCTGTCGGACAGATCGCCGGCGAGGCTTTGAAGGGCACGATGACGCAGCTGCTCGGCAAGACGCTCGGCGGCCTGGCCGGCCCGCTCGGGGCGGCCGTGGGAGGCATCATCGGCGGCCTCGCCGGAAACGCGCTCCGTTCGTCGAAGACCGGGTCGGCAACCATCACGACGGTCGGCGGGCCGGCCTCGCTCAGCGGCAACAACAAGGGCCAAAAGAGCGTCGCCTCCGGCCTCGCGACCAATGTCCAGGAGGCGCTGCAGCAGATCGCGGAGCAGCTCGGCGGCGGCACCGGCCCCTTTTCGGTCTCGTTCGGCGTCCGCGATAACAAGTACCGCGTCGATCCGAGCGGGCGCGGCGCGACCAAGACGAAGAAGGGCGCCGTCGATTTCGGCGAGGACCAGGCGGCCGCGCTCGCCTTCGCCATCGCCGACGCCGTGAAGGACGGCGCGATCACCGGACTTTCATCGGCGGTGCAGAAGGCGCTCGGATCGAGCCCGGACATCAACAAGGCCCTGCGCGAGGCGATTAAGGTCGACGAGCTCGAAACGCTGCTCGCCGGCTTCGACGGCGAGCTCGGCAAGTCCTTCCGCGACTTCGAGCGGCAGGCGGCCGAGCGCCGCCGCATCGCGCGCGACTATGGCTTCGACCTGGTCAAGCTCGAGGAGCAGACCGCCAAGGACCGGGCGAAGATCTTCTCCGACGTCATCGCCAGCCGCGTCGGCGAGGTCCAGGACCTGCTCAACGACCTCAATTTCGGTGACCTCTTCGCCGGTTCGCTGGCCGACCAGCGGCAGAAGCTGCTCGTGGAGATCGCCGCGGCCGAGACGGATGCGAAAGCCGGCGTCGAGGGCGCCGCGGCCAAGGTGGCGTCGCTGCGCCGGAGGCTGCTCGAGGTGAGCGAGGAGGCGTTCGGCACCGCGGGCGGCGAGCTCGCCGCGGATCTCGCAAGCACGAGGAGCTCGGCCGAGGAGATCATCCGCATCGAGAATGAGCGGGTGAAGGCGGCACAGGACGCGCAGCTCGCCGCCAATGCCAAGCTCGACACGAGCAACCGCTATCTCGACGAGGCGAACGGCCAGCGGGCGCAGGCCAACGCGCTCCACCGGGCGACCGTTGGTCTTTTGGAGACGATCGCGCGGAACTCTGCCGCTGGCGGCCGCCTCCAGTTCGCCGACACCGGCCGCGTGACGGACCTGCAATGAGCAAGGTCTACCTCATCACCGCGCAGCCTCGAATCGCCGCCACCGGCGCCGCCACGACGGTGCGGCTCGCAGGCGGAGGAAGCCGCAAGGGCTATTATTACGGCGGGCAGCATTTCCGTGCCGGCGTCGCGCTGCCTCCCCGCCTTTCGGCGCAGATCCGCTTCGACGAGAACGGTTGGACCGGCGGCGTCGTGCCGACCAGCTCGGGGATTATCTGGGCGCCTTACGGAAAGGTGCCGCTTGCCGAGCTCGCCGCCCTCTATTGGCGCAACGCTATTATCACGATCGAGGAGGGCGATGAGGAGGCCGCGGTCTTCACTACGAGGCTGTCCGGGAAGGTGGCCGACGCGACCGTCCAGGGCCACAAGTTGGTGATCACGGTCGCCGACCCCTCCGAGGGCCTGTCGCGGCCGCTGGTGACTGCGCGCTTCGCCGGCACTGGCGGGGCGGAAGGGGGCTCGGAAGCGAAAGACCGGATCAAGCGCCGGACGTGGGGGCGCGCCTTCAACATCGAGGGGAGGATCCTCGACAAGGCCAACAACGTCTACGAGTTCGGCGATCCAGCTTTCCAGTGGCAGGCGATTGACGTGCTGCGGGACAAGGGCCGGGACGCATCGCCAGCGCCTGCAGTCGTCACATGGCAGGGCTCGATCGCAACGACGCTGGCCGCTCTCGTCGCGGCCGTGCCGGTGCCGGGTTCCGGTGTGGTCGCGCCTTCAATTGCGTGCTGCAAGTGGTGGAAGCAGCCCAGCGGCCCGCTGACGGCGGACGTCCGGGGCGAAATCGGGACGGGCTATGTCGAGACGGCACCTGGGATAGCGGCTCAGATCCTGTCGGCTACGAGCGGTCCCGCAATCACCAATGCCGCGACCGCGGCCGGCTGGCGCGCCGGCGCCGCGGGCATCCAGGTCGATGAACAGGAGACGATCTCGGCCGTGCTCGACCGTCTGCTGATGGGCGTATCGCTGCTCTGGATCTTCAATCCCAACGGCACGATCACGTTGCGTGAGTTCACCTTTTCCTCGCCGGTCGCTTCGCTGGTCTCCGATACGGTCGAGCGCTTGAAGACGCTTCCGCCGGTGCGAACGCGCCGCCTTGCCTATCAGCGGGCGTACCGCGTCCATAGCGACGCCGAGATCGCCGTGTCCGACAGCTCCGGCATCCCGGTGAGCCTCGCCACTTTCGGCGCGGGCGTCATTGTCGATAACAATACACTGTCGCTAACGGGCGCGGCATCGGGTGGATATAATCAGGGGGCGGTGAGCCTCAATACCTTCACCGGCGCGGCATATTGCGAAGGCAAGCTGAGCGGCGCTCACGGGATATTCGGCCTGACGACCAACTCAGGCGCCAACAATACGCTCAATGTCGGATCCTGGGCACTTTTCGGCGGCAACGCGATCGCTCTTGCCGCCAATGGCGCAACGGCCCTCGCAAGCGCGGCGGCGGACACCAGCGCCGTCTACGCGGTGCGCTGCGATGGCGTCACCACGACTTGGCTCAAGAACGGGGCCGTTGTTGCGAGCGCGGCGGCTGCCTCCGCGACCCAGATCATCTACGCCAAGGTCGCGTTCAACGTCACGGGCACGGCCGTCACGGCTCTCCGCTTCGAGCCCCACAACAACGCTGCATGGGACTCTATCGCGGGTGCCAAAAAGCCAGACGACTTTGCCGACGTCACGTACCAGTTCGTCGGCGCCCCGTCCTCGCAGGTGGTCGCGAAGGCGGACGGAACCTTCGATATTGGAGTTCTCGCGGCAGCGGCGCAATCGGCGACGGTCCAGGCGAAGTCGGGCGATGTGACCACGAGCTTCACTTATGCGGTCTCCGCTACCGCGGGATCGGGCACTGCGACGGTCGCGCTTACAGGCGGCAAGGCCGTGCTGACGCCGGCGACCCTCCCCGAGACGACGACGTTTGAAGTGACCGCGAGCCTCAACGGCACCGCCCGCGCGAAGTGGGCGCACACAATGACGAAAAAAATGCCGGCAGGAGCGAGCGGCTCGACCGGCTCCGGCTCCGGCACGGCGGCCTCGGCGCCGATCGGCGGGACATCCAACAGCACGACGCCGGTTGCGCTCGCCAACATTATCAAGGTGAAGGCGGGCGCTAATGGGCAGGTCGTCTGCACGGCACCGCTCAGTTACGTCCGCCAGGAAGCGACGTCTGGCTCGGCAGTCGGCGCGGTGGTGTGGAAATGGCGGGTCCTGGGCGGCACCCTCGTCGATATTACGACGGCAATCGTCGGAACGACGACGCAGACCCTCGGCGGCGTCCCGCAGGATCCGGGCTACGCCGACGGCAACATGACCAAGACGGGCCTTACGGACGGGGTCGAGTACGAGTTCCAGCCCTACGGCTATCGAAACAGCGGCACCGGGACGCTCACCTTCCAGGGCGCAGACGGCGCCTCCGCGACTTGCACGGGCACCTGACGTGGGCGAGCGCTACTTCCTTGATCGTTCTGGCGTCCGCGTCGTCGGGGCCGGCGTGCGGCCGGAGGCTGTCGGGATCGACACGCGCTCGGTCCTCGAAGTGCCGCGCCCTGCCTACCCCGGAGAGCGGTGGGTCGGGCCTCGCCGCGGTTGGGTGGTGAGCAAGGTCGCGCTGGCCGCGATCGAGGAGGCGTGGCTGCAGCACCGCCGGTCCGATCCGGCCTATGTGGCGGCCCTCGAGGAGAGACTGGCGAAGCTGGAGGCCGCAGCGGCGGGTGGATCATGACGGTAGACGCCGCACAGGCACAATGGCTCAGGGACGGCGCGGTGTTCGCCGTCGCGACGGACGCAGCAATCGCCGCGGCTTGGGGCGAGGACGCGCTCGAGACCAGGATCACGAGCCCGCTTGCGCTCGCCGCCGGCGCGTCGGCGGAGGCGACCCGGCAGCAGGATTTCCTCGAAGGGCCGTTCGCGATCGAGACGCACGACGTTCCCGGCTTGCGTTCCGACCTGCTCGGACGGCCGGTTACGCTCACCTCTTCGCACCTCGGCTACGATGCCGGCCTTATCATTTTCGTCCTCGGCGTCGACGAGCAGGAGCGCGTCGAGCGAACGACGCTGACAGTGCTGAGGAAGCTGACGTGAGCAACATGGCGATCCTTCGGCCGCTGCCGATCAGCGCAGTCGCCGCTGCGCTCGGCACGGGCGCCGCGAACCTCCTTACGCCCGATCCGAAAGAGGTGTGGACGGCCACGAACGGGGCCGGCGTCTACTACATCGACTTGGACATGGGCGCGGCCGTAAGCGTCGATACTCTCTTCGCGGGCCACCTCACGCCCGGCACCGGCCTTCAACTCCACAGCGCCACCGGCATGGGCACCGGGCGCGTCGTGGTCGGCAATGTCGGCGCGCTGGTGGCCATACCGGCTCGGCCTCTCCACGGCTTCCTGAAGCTCGCGGCGCCGGTCGTGAGCCGCTACTGGAGCGTCGGCATCGTCGCGATCGCCAATCCCTCGGTTGGGATCATCGCGCTCGGGACGGCCTTCCAGCCGACCTTTAATCGGGAATGGGGCGGCGGGAGGTTCCTGATCGACACGGGGGCGAAGGAGGAGCTGCTCGGCGGCGGTTACGCGATCGGCGAGGGCGCGATCAAGATAGGCTTCCGCTGGACCTTCGGCGATCTTACCGACACGGACCTCGATGCCCTCTATGCCCTCGCCGCGGACCGGGGCGAGACAAAGCCGATCGTCGTCGCCGAGGATCCTGACGCGACGGCGGGGCTCAACGAGCGACTGCACTACGGCCTGTTCGGGCGGCTGGAGCCCTATGAACGGGAAACGGCGAACCGTACGCGGTGGGGCCTCTCGATGACGGAATGGACATGAGTCCGCTGGCGGACAGCATGCCGGGCGCCGGCCAAGGTCCAAACGGTTGCCTTGCCGCCGAGCGAGGCGGCTTGGACGGAGGCCGGAGAATGGCACAGGCTGAGCGCGATGCCCTGTTCGCCGTTCTCCGGCCCATGCTCGACCAGGGCAAGTTCAACGTTCCGGGCCGCCTCGATGCGGTGAACGGGGCGGTCGACGCGATCGAGGCGGCGGTGCGCCGCGAGTGTGGTGCCGGCGACGGCCTCGCTGCCTTCGGCGGCGGAGCGGGAGCCACGACGCCCGCGTCGACCGAACCCCTCCGGCCGAAGGCGTCGGATGCTGCAGACGCCACCGCGTCCCCTTGGCAAGCGATGATCGACCTTTCGTTGCTGAAGGTCGCCTTCCGGACCAACAGCGAGGCGGAGCTCGTCAAGTGGGTCGAGGCAACGCGCACGGCCTGCATCCGGTGGGGCATCGACCAGCCGCGGGAGATCGCGTCCTTCCTCGCGAATATCAGCGTCGAGAGCCGCGACCTGCAGAGCCTCACCGAGAACCTCAACTACTCGACTGACGCCTTGATCACGATGTTCGGCCGCCACCGCATCAGCGTCGAGGACGCGCAACGCTATGGGCGGAACGCGCAGCATCCGGCCGACCAGGAGGAGCTGGCGAACATCCTCTACGGCGGACCGTGGGGAGCGAAGAACCTCGGCAACACCGAGCCGGGGGACGGCTGGCAGTTCAAGGGCTATGGCCCGAAGCAGCTCACCGGCCGCGCGAATCAGTCCCGCTTCGCCGAGGCGATGGGGATCCCGGTCGACCAGGTCCCGGCCTACATCCGGACGCCTGAGGGCGGCATGATGTCGGCCGGGTGGTTCTGGAAGAGCCACGGCCTCGACGCGAAGGCCGCGACCCCGGGCCTCGCCGATGATCGCCAGGCTATCAACGGCGGCGCCTTCGGCCTTGCCGAGGTGGAGGCCCGCTTCGAGCTCATCCTCGGGGAGCTGCTCCGCCGCGAGCGCGCCTCCGCGCCGGGACCGGCATGAACTGGCTCGGCGATCCGAAGGAGCTGCCGCGGCTGATGATCAGCCTCGCCATCCTCGGCGCCTTCCTGGGCGCGGTGATCTATCACTACTCGGTCGGGCTCGAGGAGACGCTGAAGGCGATGGCCATGATCGTTGTCGGCTACTGGCTCGGCACCAGCCGGGGCAGCACCGACAAGGCCCGCCAGATCGAGCAGCTCGCCGATCGCAGCGCCGATGCTGCCGAGAGGAGGCCCTGATGCCAGCTTGGTTGACCCTGCGCCTGGTCGCGATCGTCGCCGCCGTCCTGCTCGTCGTCGCCGGACTGACGATCGGCCCGGCCGCCTGCACGTCGCTGTTCACGGCGAAGCAGGAGGCCCGCACTGCCAAGGGCCAGGCCGAGGCGTCGATCGACGCGGGCGCCGAGGCGATGAACACGATCGGCAACGTCATCGCAGCGGACGCGGCGATCGGCGAGACTGTGAAGGAGGGACGCGATGCGATCAAAGCTCAGCCTGCGGGCAACAGCAATTCTGCTGCTGTCGACGCCGCTTGCGGGATGCGTGCATACCGCGATAGCGAACGATGTGCCGCGCTGCGACGAGCTCGTCCCGGCGAGTCTGCTCGCGCCGACACACCCCGCCGACATCCCCGAGGCCCGGCAGCTGCCGGACGGCCACGATGACGCGCAGCCCTGGCAGGTCGGCTTCGTCGAGCAGACCGGCCAGCTCGAGCGCGCGAACGAGCGCCTGGCCGCCGTCGATCACATCTACCGCACCTGCCTCGAGCTGCATCGCCGCGCCCTCGAGCGCAGCCAGCGGGGCTTCTTCCGGCGTCTCCTCAGCTCAGGCGAGACGCGGGCTCGCCTCGCCGCGATGAGTTCGGCGGATCGCCAAAGCGCCTTGCGTCGGATCGAGGTTCACCAGGGCGAGGTCAGACGCCAGCTCGCCGAGGTCGGAGGCAGCGCCCGACCGGCTCCGTAGCGACGGTTAGGGGCGGGCTGGCGCTCGCCTTCAGGCTCTTTGAAACGTGGATGAAGGGGTGGTTCCGCGGCGGCAAATCGGCCGTGCCGCTCCGCTAATTTTTGGCCTGAATTTTTGGCCCGCTACACGGCGGCTCGATCTACTGGATCGTCAAGCACCGGATCACCGCGCGCCAGACCATCCTCGGCTTTGCGGTCCGCGAGGAGGACCGGCGCACGATCATCCGGCTCGATCCGGAGCTGGTCCCGGTGAGGGCGCGGCCGAAGCGCGCCCACCAGGGCTGGCGCTACCTCGCCGCTGCCGACGCCCCGCCGGACCTCGACGGCGACGATGACGGGCTGCTCGCCCTTCCGTCGGAACTGTCGATGAAGCTGGCCGGCCTCGCGCTGATCTAGACTCCCTCCCCCTCAAGGGCAGGGGCTTTTACCGCCTCGGCCCGCTGCCGCACCTGACCTGCCCGGCGCTGAGGCCGCGGAGGGTGCAGGCGGGGGCGCCGACGATCTCGACCTCGCCGACGCCGGAAGCGGTGACGGTGGCCTGGCGCGCGACCGCGACGGCGACCCGCCCGGCGGTGTCGGTGACGATCGCCGCACCCTGGGTGCGCAGCGAGGCGGCGTCGAGCTCGCCCCAGCCGTGGACATTGGCCTGGAGCTCGGCGGCGGCGCCGGCGAGACGGATGCGGCCGGAGCCGATGATGCCGACGACGAGCCGGTCGGCCGCGACCGCGGGCACGGCGATGCTGCCCGAGCCCTCGACCGTGAGATCGACGCGAAGGCCGGCGACGCGGTCGATCGCGAGGCTGCCGGCGCCGTTGACGCGGGCGCCGCGGAGCTCATGCACGCCGACCTCGATCGCAACCGGCCCGGCAGCGGCCCCGGGATAGCCGCCCCAGGCGGAGCGGTTCGGACGGATGCGCAAAATGCGACCCTGGACATCGAGCGAGAGTCGTTCGATCGCCTCGGGGGATCCGGTCGCCGCCGCGCTGGGAGTTCGGCCGGTCGCGAGGCGGACTGCAAAGGGCCCCTCGACGACGACCCGGTCGAAATCGGTGACGGTGTATCGCCGTTCGGCGGCCGCGGCCGGGGCGGCGAAAGCGGCGGCGAGCGCCAGGACGGCCATGATCGTCTTCATGGCGCGGAGCATGGCCGCAAATGGTTAACGGTCAATAAGTTTCCGAGGGACTCAGCCCCGCGCGCCGCAGCTTACGTCGCCGGAGCCGCGCTTCTCGACCTGGCAGCGGGCGGGGCCGGTGATCGAGACGTCGCCGGAGCCCATCAGGGTCACGCGCGCCGCTTCCATCGCCTTGGCGGTGACGTTGCCCGAGCCGTGGACCGAGACGGTCGCGTCGCGGATCTCAAGGGCGCCGAGTTCGACGTCGCCCGACCCCTGCAGCTCGATCTGCGAGCGCTGGGCGCGGCCGGCGGCGCGGATGCCGCCGGAGCCGGTGACGCTGAACACGGCTTCGCCGGCCTGGACCTGACCGAGATCGAGGTCGCCCGAGCCGGTGACGGTGGCGACGAAGCGGTCGCCCTGGACGCGGTCGATGCGCATGTCGCCGGAGCCGGTGATCGTCGCGGCGGCGAGGGCGGGGACGGTGACGTGGATCGTCACGCCGCGGCGTCGGCCGAAGCCGAAGCTCCAGCTCGAGCCCTCGCGATAGCCGATGCGGAGATCGCCGCCCTCGGCGCTTATGTCGAGCCGCTCCACCATTCGGGCGTCGCCCTCGGCGCGGACCGAGGGCGCCCCGCCGACGGTGACGATGACGTCGGGGGATCCGGTCAGCGAGACCGACTGGAACGCGCCGACCTGGAAGGCGCGCTGCGCGGTCCGGCCGTGGCCTTCGCCCTCATGCGCCCCGGCGCTGCAGGCCGCCGCCGCCATCGCAAGCATCGAGGTCGCCACTATCGCTGCAGCACGCATGTCATCGCCTCCGCTGTGTTACAGTACTAATACACAAAGTAAGCGGCGGATGCAAATGTAAAAAGGCGGCCCGTCTCCGGACCGCCTTTCCGGCCTCTCGCGAACGGGAGGCAAGCCGATCGGGCGCGGCCTCAGGCCAGCGCCTTCTCCTTGTTGTAGACCGCGGCGGCCTTGTTGAGGATCTCGAGGATCTTCTCCAGCGCCTTGGGCTCGTCGACCTGCTCGACGGCGGCGAGCTCGCGGGCGAGCCGGCTCGAGGCGGCCTCGAAGATCTGCCGCTCCGAATAGCTCTGCTCGGGCTGGTCGTCGGCGCGGAACAGGTCGCGGGTCACCTCGGCGATCGAGACGAGGTCGCCCGAATTGATCTTCGGCTCATATTCCTGGGCGCGGCGCGACCACATGGTGCGCTTGATCCGGGGCTTGCCCTTCAGAGTCGCCATCGCCTCGGCCATCGTCTTGTCGGACGACAGCTTGCGCATGCCGACGCTCTCCGCCTTGTTGGTCGGGACGCGCAGCGTCATCTTCTCTTTCTCGAAGCGCAGCACGTAGAGCTCGAGCTGCATCCCCGCGATGTCCGTGCTCTGAAGCTCCACGACACGGCCGACGCCGTGCTTGGGGTACACAACATAATCGCCAACGTCGAAGCTGAGCGCCTTCGCTGCCATCTAATTGCCTTCCTTTGGATACCGCAAAACCGTGCCGGACTGCATCCGCCCCCGGAAACGCTTGGACCGTGATTTGCGGCGATTCTCTCTTGGACCACCATGAGCGGACGCGGCGCCCGCTGCGATGTGTAGGCTTATAATCCAAAACGGCGGGAAAAGCTACCCTTTTGGATGAAGGCGGTCGCAGAATCGTTGCAGAGTGAGACGGATCGCTCCGAGGACGCGCGGCGCGGGCGTCAGTCGCCCTCGCCGGGGGCGGCGGTGAAATATTTGTCGAACTTGCCGTCCTCGCCCTTATGCTCGTCGGCGTCGGCCGGAGAATCCTTCTTGCGGGTGATGTTCGGCCATTCGGACGAGTAGGTCGCGTTGACCTCGAGCCACTTTTCGAGCCCGTTCTCGGTGTCGGGAAGGATCGCCTCGGCCGGGCATTCGGGCTCGCAGACGCCGCAATCGATGCATTCGGACGGGTTGATGACGAGCATGTTCTCGCCCTCGTAGAAGCAGTCGACCGGGCAGACCTCGACGCAGTCCATATATTTGCAGCGGATGCAGGCATCGGTGACGACGTAGGTCATGGGCTACTCCAGGGCGCGGCGGAATCCCTAGTCGCCGCCGCCTTCGCTCGTCAACGGCCCAGCGACCGCGCCGTCGAGGTCCGTATAGAGCGCGCGCGCCTCGACCGGGGGGCCGCGCCGGGCCGGCAGCGCCTCCACCTTCAGGACCCGTACCGCGCCGCGCTGGGCGAAGCTCAGCACGTCGCCGACCCGCACGGGCGCGTGGGCGCGGTCGACGACGCGGCCGGCGATGCGGATGCGGCCCTGCTCGGCGAGCGCCTGGGCCAGGGCGCGGGTCTTCACGATCCGCGCGAACCACAGGAACTTGTCGAGCCGGAGGGTGTCAGCCACGGCGCAGCGCCGAGAGAGCGGCGAAGGCGTGGGAGGGGTCCTCGGGCGCCCGCTGCGCGCGTCGCCGGGCACGCCCGCGCCAAGTCCAGCCTGTCGCGCCTTCGGCCTGACGAAAGCCCAGTTCGCGCATCAGTCTGGCGAGAGCTGCGGGCTGCAGGCCGAGCGAAGTGACCAGCGGCTCGTCGACCGGACTCCCTTCCGCGCCGGTGCGGACTTCGTGGGCATGGCGCGCCAGCCGTTCGACCATGTCGACCCGGAGCATCTGCGGCCCGAGCGGGCGGAAGCCCAACCGCGTGAGCAGGATGCGCTCCTTATCATCGGCGGTCGGGGCGGGGAGGAGGACGCTCGACGAGGGAGGAAGCGCAGGCATGGCTTCGCCGCCCGCAGCGGCTCGCAAGGCGGTGCGCCAGCGCATCGCCTCGGGCTTCAAGACGTCCGGCATGAACAGATCGAGCGCGCCGATCCGGATGCGCAGCCCGGTGACGGTCCGGCGCTGCTCGCGATCGAGCAGGGAAAGGGGCTTGGCGACGGCATCGCGCGCGACGATGCCACCTTCGTCGACCAGCAGGGCGAGGATCGAGCGGACCGCGGCGGGTGTGCCGGCGTCCTGGGCGGCGGCGCCGGCGCGGCGCAGCGGCGCGAGCCAGCGCTCGACCTGGCCGCGGATCCAGCCTTTCAGCCGCTCGACGACCGCGTCGCGGCCGCGGTCGGACACGCGGTCGATGCGCCGGTCGAGGTTGATCCTCGGCGACAACAGGTTCTTGCCGGGGCCGAGCCGGGCGACCTCGTGGCCGCGCCACAGGATCGCGACGGGCGCGCCTGCATCGTTGCGCAGGCCGAAATGGTCGTCGCTGTCGGCGACGAGCGCCGCGGCGCGTTTCTCATATTCGCCGCCGAGGCGCCGCTCCGCGGTGGCGAGCAGCATCTTGCGGTCGGCATGACGGGCCGCCGGATCGACCTCGAACGCGAAGCCCTCCATCCGGCCGATCGGATAGGAGCCGACGGTGACCTCGCCTTCCTCGTCGACCAGCACGGGGAACTCGGCCGCGCTCTTGCCGCCGAGCTGGCGCATCAGCACCGACGTGCGGCGGTCGACGAAGCGCTGGGTAAGCCGCTCGTGCAGCGCGTCGGAGAGCCGCTCCTCGACCTGCCGGCTGCGCTCGGCCATCGTCTCGGGGTCTTTGAGCCAGTCGGCGCGGTGGGCGATATAGGCCCAGGTGCGCACTCCCGCGATCCGGTCGGCCAGCGTGTCGATGTCGCCCTGGACATTGTCGAGCCGGGCGACCTGCTCGGCATACCAGCCCTGCGGGATGCGGCCGTCGCCCTCGGAAAGGTGGAGATAGATGCGCGACACCAGGCGGGCGTGGAAATCGGGGCCGGTCTTGCGGAAATCGGGAAGGCCGCAGGCGGCCCAGAGGCGGCGGACGCGCTCTTCGCCTTTCGCGCGCACTTCTATCTCCGGCTCGCCGGCGAGGCGTTTCAGCACCGCGAGGTCGGTCGCTTCGGGGGCAGCGCGCAACTCGGGCCGGGTCGGCCGCCGCTCGAGGTCGCGGATCAGCGAGTCGAGGCTCCCCATGTCCGGATCGCCCTCGCGCCAGTAGAGATGCTCGAGCCGCGCGAAGCGGTGCTCCTCGATCGCCTCGATCTCCTCCGGCCGGAGCTCGGCGGCATTCTCGCCGTCGACGGCGAGCGCCCCGAATGTGCCGTCCTTGTGGTGGCGGCCGGCGCGGCCGGCGATCTGCGCCATCTCGGCCGGCGAGAGGCGGCGGCGTCGGTTGCCGTCATATTTGGAAAGGCCCGCGAAGGCGACGTGGCTCACGTCCATGTTGAGGCCCATGCCGATCGCGTCGGTGGCGACGAGATAATCGACCTCGCCGGCCTGATACATGGCGACCTGGGCGTTGCGGGTGCGGGGCGACAAAGCGCCCATCACGACCGCGGCGCCGCCCCGCATCCGGCGCAGCATCTCGGCGACCGCGTAGACCTGCTCGGCCGAGAAAGCGACGATCGCCGAGCGCGGCGGCAGGCGCGAGAGCTTCGACGAGCCGGCGTAGGAGAGGGTCGAGAAGCGCGGCCGGCCGATGATCTCGGCCTTTGGAAGCAAGGCGCGGACCATCGGCGCGAGGCTTTCGGAGCCGAGGATCATCGTCTCCTCGCGTCCGCGGGCATGGAGCATGCGGTCGGTGAAGACGTGGCCGCGCTCGCGGTCGGCGCCGAGCTGCGCCTCGTCGACCGCGACGAAGGCGACGTCCTTGTGGACCGGCATCGATTCCGCCGTGCACAGGAACCAGCGCGCGTCCTTCGGCAGGATCTTCTCCTCGCCGGTGAGCAAGGCCACCTGCGACGGGCCCTTCATCCTCACGACGCGGTCGTAGACCTCGCGGGCGAGCAGCCTCAGCGGAAAGCCGATCATGCCGGACGAGTGCGCGGCCATGCGTTCGACGGCGAGGTGGGTCTTGCCCGTGTTGGTCGGCCCGAGGATGGCGGTCAGCGGCGCGCGGGCGAAGTCGCTCATTGCCGCCTAAATTGGCGCATACGGGGCAAATCGCAATCCGCTTACGGTAGTTTTCCATTTGGCCGAAGCCGCGGGCGCTCCGGCGCAGAGCGGTCCCGACAAGCGCCTGAGTAATTTGACTTTAACCCTTTTTCTTCACAACCCTGGCCGCCTGCTGGGGGGAACCAGCGGGCGCATTGCAGTCGCGGGGGCTCGTCCACCTTGTATCAGTTTCGGGACATCGGCCAGGCCGGCGGCGCCGCAATCGTCGCACGCGACAGCGTCTTCCATCGCCCGGCCATCGCCCGCGGCTTCGGCCGCAGGAACGAGCCGCCGCGCCGCTTCGTCCCCGACGTCGATTTGGTCGTCGATCTCGGCGCCAGGATCGGCACGCGCGACTGGTTCCGCGGGATCGCGACCTGCGCGGCGCTCTGCTACGGCGCCTGGTCGCTCGCGCCCGAGGCCAATGCCATGGTCGGCGCCTCGCCCGCGCCGATGCCGGACGCGCACCGCGAAGAGGCCCGCGCGCTCGCTTTCGCGCCGCTCGCTCTCGGCGCCGAGACGGGCAAGAGGATGGCCCCGACCGAGGCCGTCGAGCCCCTCTCGGTGGCTCCTGAGCGCCCGCGACTCGATCTGGTTGCGACCGTCGGCCAGGGCGACGGATTTCAGAGCGCGCTGGAGCGCGCGGGAGTCTCCCAAGGCGAAGCGGCGCAGATCGCGGCAATGGTCGCCGAGCACGTCGCGCTCGACGCGATCCGCCCAGGCACTGCGATCAACGTCACCCTCGGCCGGCGGCCGCAGCCGAACGTCGCCCGCCCGCTCGACGCGCTGACCTTTCGCGCCCGCATCGACCTGCGCCTCACCGTCGTCCGCGCCGGCAGCCAGCTGGTGCTGCAGCCGCGGACGATCTCGATCGACGAGACCCCGCTGCGCATCCAGGGCCGCGTCGGCGCCAGCCTCTACCGCTCGGCGCGCGCCGCCGGCGCCCCGGCGCGCGCGGTCGAAGCCTATATCCGCGCCCTTGCGACCCAGCTCAACATCGGCGCGGTCGGCGCCGACGACCGCTTCGACATCGTCGTCGAGCACCGCCGCGCCGAGACCGGCGAGAGCGAGATCGGACGGCTGCTCTACGCCGGACTCGAGCGGGCCGGCGGCCGCGATCTCAGGCTGATGCAGTGGACGGTCGACGGCGCCACCCAATGGTTCGAAGCGTCCGGAGTCGGCCGCACCAGCGGCGGCCTGCAGCAGCCGGTGCCGGGGGCGCTGAGCTCGGGCTTCGGCTACCGGATGCACCCGATCCTCGGCTACCGCCGCTTCCACCGCGGCCTCGATTTCCGCGCCGCCTACGGCACGCCGATCCTGGCCGCGACCGACGGCCGGATCGCCCGCGCCGGCTGGGGCGGCGGCTACGGCAACATCGTCGAGATCCGCCACGGGGGCGGTCTCGCCACGCGCTACGGCCATATGAGCCGGATCGCGGTGGCGCCGGGCCAGAACGTGCGGCAGGGCCAGGTGATCGGCTATGTCGGCTCGACCGGCCTCTCCACCGGACCGCACCTCCATTACGAGATGTTCCGCAACGGCCAGCTGGTCGACCCCCGCTCGGTCCGCTGGGTGACGCGTTCCCAGCTGTCGGGCGCGGACCTGGAGGGCTTCAGGAGCCGGCTGCGGACGCTGCTGGCGCTGCCCGCGGGTGCGCCAGCGGCGCCTCCGGTGCCGGGCACGAGGCCCGTGAGAAACGCACCCTGACCAAGGCGTCATCCCGGCGCAGGCCGGGATCTCAGGGGGATAGGCGCAGGCGCGAATGGCGCTGCCCAACGGCGGTGACACCTCGTCCCGAAGTCCCGGCGTTCGCCGGGACGACGGTCCCGCTCTACCGCCCCTGCGCGCGCCAGCGCTTGACGACGCGCTGGACCATCGCGTCCTCCTCGCCGCTCTGGCGCCAGAGCACCGAGAAGATCGGGTCGGAGGACGCGGGCCGGCGGTCGCGCTCCAATTCGTCGAAGGCGACGCGGATCGGGATCGAGACGCCCTCGCCGCAGACGATGCATTCGCGGTTGCGCAGCGCCGGGATGACGTCGAGGAAGCCGCGCGAGCCTTCCGGCATGGCGTTCTTGACGAACTGCTGGTCGCGGTCGTTGTTGAGCCGCATCGCGATGATCGTGCCGCATTGCGAGAGCACGCCCTCGGCGAGGTCGGACGGGCGCTGCGTGATCAGGCCCAGAGCGACGCCGTATTTGCGGCCTTCCTTGGCGATCCGCTCGAGCACCTTGCGGACGGCCTGGCCGCCGCCGGTGGTGTCGGCGGGAACGTAGCGGTGCGCCTCCTCGCAGATCAGCAGGACGGGCCGCTGCACTTCGCTGCGCGACCAGATCGCATAATCGAACACCAGCCGCGACAGCACGGCGACGACGACCGAGACGATGTCGGACGGGACGCCCGAGACGTCGATGATCGAGATCGGCTTGCCCTTGGCGGGCAGGCGGAAGATCTTGGCGAGGAACGCCGCCATCGTGTCGGCGACGAGCATGCCCGAGAACATGAACTGGTAGCGCGGATCGCTCTTCAGCTCCTCGATCTTGGTCTTGAGGCGCATATAGGGCGCGGTGTCGCCGGCCTT
>JAXDPC010000376.1:0-4490 GCA_034668525.1 Sphingomonadales bacterium | reverse complement strand
CCCGCAACGTCTTCCTGCGCGCTTCGGCAATCCGTCTCTGGGGTGCTGCCGGCGCGATCGCCGGGACGCCCGCCGCACTCTATCTCGAAGGGCGAGAGCTTCGCGCGGGCTCGCCCGAGCTTCGCTTTCATCCGCGCACGCCCGAGGGGGCGAAGCCGCTCACCCGCTATCGGCCCGCGCTCATCGCCGCGGTCAGGGACGAGCGCGGCATCGTCGCCGTGCACCGTACCTTTCTCGCGGCCGCGGCCGAGCCCGGCATCATCGTTGCCCGCGCCAAATGCGGGCTGGGCCCGTTCCGGGGAGGCGCGGTCCGCCTGGGCCGGGCCGCTGCCCGGCTCGGCCTTGCCGAAGGCATCGAGACTGCCCTTTCCGCATCAGCCCTGTTCGATGTGCCGTGCTGGGCGACGCTCGGCACCGAGCGGTTCGGCCTGGTCGCGATTCCGGCCTGCGTCACCGAGCTGCTTCTCTTTCTGGACAATGACGCCGGCGGCCGCCGCGCCGAAAAGCTCGTCCGCGCCGCCAATCCGGCCATCGCCTCGATCGAGGCCCATTATCCGCGGCGCGCGGGCGACGACTGGAACGACGTGCTGATGGCGTCGGCGAAGCTACCGGGCCCGGAGAGGGGAGGGTGCGGCTGAGGGACGACCCCGGACGGCAATGTCGCGGTCCGCGGCCGGAGACATCCCGATGGCCACCTTGTTCAAGCCGACCGACGAGCGGCCGCTGCACGCCGACGTCGCTCATTCCATCGTCGCCGATTTCCGCTCGGGCCGGCCGGTCGAGCGGGCGCGGCTCCGTTCGCTGTTCGAGACCCGAACCGGCCGCACCGACGCGTCCGGAGCCTGGTCGATGCGCCAGGCCTATGACGCGCTCGAACTGGCCCAGACCCTCTTCCTGCTCGATCCCGATTGCCCGCTCGTTGTGCCCGAGCCGCGCGAGACGGTGGCGAGGCTCGGCGCGTTCGTCGCGCGCCTCCCGGTCCAGAGCTACCGCTCCGAGGCGCAGGTCGCGCTCCAGCAATTCTCGACCCCGCTCGGGCTCGGCTTTCTGGTGGGCCTCGCCGGCCAAGCGGCGGAGAGTGACCTCGTGCTCGAGCCTTCGGCCGGCAACGGTCTGCTCGCATTGTGGGCGGCGCGGGCGGGCAGCCGCCTGCTTCTCAACGAACGCGACGAGGAGCGGCTGGCCGGGCTCTCCGAGGCATTCCCCGAAGGGCGGATGTCGGGTCACGACGCCGAGCTGATCGACGATGTTCTCCCACCGAGCCAAAGCCCGAGCCTCGTGCTGATGAACCCGCCCTTCGCGCGCAGCGACGGGCGCGGCGAGGACCGGCATGCCGGCGCCCGGCATCTGCTCGCCTCGCTGGCGCGCCTGTCGGCGGGTGGCCGCCTCGTCGCGATCATGCCCGAGAGCTTCGGCGCGGCCGGATCCGGCCGCGAGCTTCGCGCCAGAGCGTGCCGTGTGGCGCAACTGCGGCTCGATGCGCTGATCGCTCCCGGCGCCTTCGCGCGGCACGGCACGGGCGTCGCAGTGCGGCTCGTCGTGTTCGAGAAGGTCGCCGCCTCGGGCAGAGAGCCCATCTGCGGCAAGGTCGAAACGCTCGAAGCCTTGCTTTCATCGATCGAACTTCTGCCTGGCCGCGCGTTCCCCGGCGAAACGCCAGGTCGCGCGTCTCCGTCGCTGTCGCTGTTCCGTCGCTCCGCCGACGCGCGCGTCGCCCCGGTGCCGCGGCCCGTGACCGCCGGACCGACCGAGGCCACCGCGCCGCTCCTCTATCGAACCCTCGAGCAGCCCGCGGCCGCGCAGGAGCAGGTCGGCATCTATCTCCCCTACCGGCCGAGTCGGATCGTCATCGAGGGCGCCTCGGCCCATCCGACGCCTCTGGTCGAGTCGCTCGCCATGGGCTCGATCGCAGCGCCGAAGCCCGATCATGTGCCCCTCCTGCCGACGCGCGTTGTCGCGGAGGGTCTTCTCTCCGAAGCCCAGCTCGAGACCCTGATCTATGCCGGCTCGGCGTTCGCGCGCGATCTGCCGGGGCGGTTCGCGCCGATCGACGAAGGCTGCGCCCTGCAGCCGGCGGACGAAGGGGGCGACCTCTACCGCGCGGGCTATTTCCTCGGCGACGGCACCGGCGCGGGCAAGGGCCGGCAGGTCGCCGGAATCATCCTCGACCAATGGCTGCGCGGCAACCGCCGCCACATCTGGATCAGCAAGAACGAGACCCTGCTCGAGGACGCGCGCCGCGATTGGTCTGCGCTCGGCGGCCTGGCGCTCGACATCCAGCCGCTGTCGCAATGGAAGCTCGGCGCTCCGCTCGAGATGGATGCGGGAATCCTGTTCGTCACCTATCCGACTCTCCGCTCCGGCCGGACCGACGCGACCCGGCTTCGGCAGATCGTCGGCTGGGCGGGGACAGCGTTCGAAGGCGTGATCGCCTTCGACGAAGCACATGCGATGGCGAACGCCGCCGGCGGCGAGGGTTCGCGGGGCAAGGTGAAAGGCTCGGAGCAGGGCATTGCCGGCATCCGGCTGCAGAACCTGATGCCGAGGGCGCGGATCCTCTACGCCTCGGCGACCGGCGCCTCCGACGTCAACAATCTGGCTTATGCGGGCCGGCTCGGCCTGTGGGGGCCCGAGACCGCGTTCGCCGACCGCTCGCAATTCGTCGGCTCGATCCGCGAGGGCGGCATCGCGGCGATGGAGCTGGTGGCGCGCGATCTGAAGGCGCTCGGCCTCTATGCGGCCCGCGCTCTCTCCTTTGCCGGCGTCGAATATGACGTGCTCGAGCACCGGCTGACGGCCGGGCAGATCGAGATCTACGACGCCTATGCCGACGCCTGGGCGATCATCCACGCCAATCTCGAAAGCGCGCTGGAAGCGACGCGTATCGTCGATGCGGCGACCGGCGAGACTCTGAATGCCAATGCGAAGTCGGCCGCCCTGTCGCGCTTCGAAGGCACCAAGCAGCGCTTCTTCGGCCAGTTGCTGCTGTCGATGAAGCTTCCAAGCCTCATCCCCGCGATCGAGACCGATCTCGCCGCCGATCACTCCGTCGTTATCCAGCTGGTGTCCACGGCCGAGGCGATGCTCGACCGGCGGCTGGCCGACCTCACGGCCGAGGAGCGCCAGGCGCTCGAGCTCGATCTCAGCCCGCGCGAATATGTGATCGACTATCTCACCGCCGCCTTCCCGACCCGGCAGATGCGGATTTTCACCGACGCCGAGGGCAATGTGCGGTCCGAGCCTCTCTCGGACGAGAACGGCCGGCCGGTCCACTGCCAGGCGGCGCTTCGCATGCGCGACGAGCTGATCGAGCAACTCTGCGCCTTGCCGCCGATCGGCACAGCGCTCGACACCCTGCTCGAGCGGTTCGGGGCCGACCGCGTCGCCGAGGTGACCGGGCGTAGCCGCAGGCTGATCGTCGGGCCCGACGGCCGCCAGAAGCTGGAGAACCGGACGCCGCGCGCCAATCTGCGCGAGACCGACGCCTTCATGCGCGGCGACAAGAGGATCCTGGTCTTCTCGGACGCTGGCGGCACCGGGCGCAGCTACCATTCCTGCCTCGGCGCAGCGAACCGGACGCGCCGCATCCATTATCTGCTCGAGCCGGGCTGGCGGGCGGACGCGGCGATCCAGGGCCTCGGCCGCACCCATCGCACCCGCCAGGCCTCGGCACCTTTGTTCCGGCCGGTGACCACCGACGTTCGGGGCGAGCGCCGCTTCATCTCGACGATCGCGCGGCGGCTCGATTCCCTCGGCGCGCTGACCCGCGGGCAGCGGCAGACCGGCGGCCAGAATCTGTTCGACCCGGCCGACAATCTGGAGAGCGACTATGCAAAGGATGCGCTGACGGGCTGGTATCATCTTCTCCATGCCGGGAAGATCGGCTCGGTGACGTTCGAGCGCTTCCAGCAGCTGACCGGCCTCAGGCTCGAGGCCGAGGGCGTAAGCCTTCGCGAGGATCTGCCGCCAATCCAGCGCTGGCTGAACCGCCTGCTCGCTCTGCGGATCGCGCTTCAGAACGCGATCTTCGAGGAGTTCCTCGGCCTGATCGAGGCGCGGGTCGCGGCGGCGAGGGAGGCCGGCACCCTCGACCTCGGCGTCGAGACCGTTCCGGTCGAGAGCTTCGAGATTCTGGACGACCGCCTGCTGAGGACCGATCCCCGCTCGGGCGCGACTACCCATTTGCTCCGGCTCGAGCTGGTCCGGCGGCTGCGCCCGATGCCGCTGGAGCGTCTGCGGGCGATCCAATTCGCGCGCCCCGACGCGGTGCCGATGCTGAACACGCGGTCTGGCAAGGTCGCGCTGAGGCTCGATGCGCGCAGCCTGACCTCCGACGAGGGGCTTGCCGTGGCGCGCTACGAGATGCTTCGCCCGCTCAAGCGCGACTATCTGCGCCGCGACATGATCGATGAGACCAGCTGGTCGCCGTCATCGGACGAGGGCTTCGAGCAGGCCTGGACCAAGGAGGTCGACGAGCTGCTTGCTTCGCC
>JAXDPC010000375.1:0-4283 GCA_034668525.1 Sphingomonadales bacterium | reverse complement strand
CGCGAAGCACGGTCACAGCGTCAGCCGCCATATCTCGTCCTCGTCCGCCTGCGCGCCGACCATGAACGCATAGGGCGCGACATAGGTGAAGCCGTAGCCGCGATAGAAGCGTTTCGCCCGCGCATTGCCGGCCCAGACGGAGAGGTAGAGCTCCTCGGCGCCCCGCCGCACTGCTTCCGCCAGCGTCCATTCCATCAGCGCCTGGGCGATGCCGCGGCCCTGCCAGGCCTGGCGGACGTAAAGCTGGCGCAGCTCCAGGCTCGGCCGCGCCGTCTCCACCGGCAGCGCACGCGGGCCCAGCTTCGCGAATGCCGCGGTCTCGCCGCCCTCCTCGGCCAGCCGGAAGGCGAAAGCGGCGGCGGCGAGCTCCGCGCGCCACGCTTCCTCGTTGAACTGGCCGAGAAAGGCCTGGAGGTCCTCGCGTCTGTAGAGCTGCCCGAAGGTGTCGACGAAGCTCGTCTCGAAGAGCGCGCGAATGGCGGGGGCGTCGTCCGGGACGGCATCACGGTAGCGAATCATGCCAGGGCCGCGGGTTCCGGCCAGCCGGGCGAGACCAGGGCCAGCACCTTGAACAATGCGCCCATCTGCTCCGGCGCGACCAGCCGCTCGCGCGCCGCCTCGACTTCTTGCGCGCGATCCGGCGCCGACCTCGCGAGCGCCTCGGCGCGCAGGGCGATCCCCATCGCCTCCAGCCATTCGCCCTGCTCGCGCGGGCCGGCCACCCGGATGCCTTCCGCGGCTGCGGCCCGTGCGAGCGATTCGAAATCGACATGGGCGGTGAGGTCGCGGCTCCCCGGCTCCTGCCAGGGATCGGCGAAGGCGTGGCCGGAGACCGCCTGCAAGGTCTCGCCGGAGCCGCTGCGCGTCGGGCCGTAATCGACGATGAGGGCTGCGCCGCCCTGCGCCGCTAGTCGCTGCCCCAGAGCGCGGGCGATGCCGAGGACCGCCGGCGAAGTCTCGACGATCGTCCCCGTTTCCGCCGCAGCAAGCGGCGCGGGTATCAGCGGGCCCGGCACCGGGACGAACCCGGCTTCGGTATGGGCGACCAGCCGCTCGTGCCAGCCGCGCTTCGTCGCGACGAGCTGGCGGATCGGAAGCGCATCGAAGAATTCGTTGGCGACGACGAGCAGCGGCGCATCCGTCGGCAGGGTGGCGACGTCGCCGTGCCAGACCGCCTGCGGCACCCGCTCGGCCTGGGCGGCCCGCAGCGCGGGGCTGGCCTCGACGAAATGAACTTCGGGCTCGAGCCCGGCGCCGCGCATCGCGCGCAGGGCGTCGGCGGCGAGCGTGCCGCGGCCGGGACCGAGCTCGACATAGTGGGCATCGGCCGGCGATCCGGCGCGCGTCCAGAGGTCGGCGAGCCAGAGGCCGACGAGCTCGCCGAACATCTGGCTGATCTCGGGGGCGGTGGTGAAGTCGCCCGCCGTGCCGAGCGGGTCGCGACTGCCGTAATAATGCGCGTTCGCCTCGGCCATGAACGTCGAGACCGGGATCGGCCCCGTCGAGGCGATCAGGCGGGCGAGGCGGTCTGCGATCGAATCGGCGGGCACTGGCCGCGCTCTAGGCGACGCTGTCGGTCCCCGCCACCGGTTCCACGCGTTCGCGGCGGCGCCCGGCGGTCGCGATCAGATAGACGCCGCCGAGAATCATGGGCACGGTCAGCGTCTGCCCCATCGACAGGCCCCAGGAGAGATGCTCCAGCCCTTCGTCCGGCTGGCGCACCATCTCGACCAGGAAGCGGCTGAGGCCGTAGACGAGCAGGAAGGCGCCCACCAGGCGGCCGGGCTGGTAGCGGGCCCGCGTCCTCCAGAACATGAACGCCAGCACCGCGAACAGCAGCAGCCCCTCGAGCGCGGCTTCGTAGAGCTGGCTCGGGTGCCGGGGGACCGGCCCGCCGGCCGGGAAGACGATCGCCCAGGGGACGTCGGTCGGCCGGCCCCAGAGCTCGCCGTTCACGAAATTGGCGAGGCGGCCGAAGAACAGGCCGAACGGCACGCAGCAGGCGACATAATCGTGGATGCGTAGCCAGTTGAGGCCGTTCCGCTTGGCCAGATAGAGGATGGCGAGGCTGGTGCCGATGACCCCGCCGTGGAACGACATGCCGCCGTCCCACATGCGCACGATCTGTATCGGGTCGGCGAAATAATCCATCGGCCGGTAGAAGAGGACGTAGCCGAGCCGGCCGCCGAGGATGATGCCCAGCGTCGCGTAGAAGACGAGGTCGTCGGCATGCCGCCGCGCCATCGGCGCCCCCGGCTGCTTGAGCAGCTTCAGAAGGTACCACCAGCCGATGATGATCCCGGCCAGATAGGCGAGCGAGTACCAGCGCAGCTTGAAGAAGCCGAGATCGAGGGCGATCGGCCCGACGCCGAGATCGTTCCAGTGGATCGCGTTGCCGGCCTCGGCCGCGAATGTGGTCAGATGTGAAAGGATCAAGGCTTCCCCCGCGCGCGTCGCGCCCTCATAGAGGGGCCCGCGGGAAACGAAAAGACGCGAGGAGAAGGAGCAGGATGCCGAGCGAGCTCGACCGCAAGTTCGACGCGGTGCTGGCGGCGGTGACCGGGCCCGGGGGAAGGATCCAGATCGGCGCCGACGACGAGGGGCGCGCGATCGTCACCAACTTTCCGGCGACGCTGCCCGGCCTGTTCGACGCCTTCTGCGCGCTGCACGGGCCGACGGTCGCGGTCATCGCGGGCGAGGAGCGGCTCACCTTCGCCGAGCTGAACGAAGAGGCGACGCGGCTGGCGCGCGCGCTGGTCGCCGGCCGCTCCATCGCCAAGGGCGACCGGGTGGCGATCGCGATGCGCAACTGCCCGGCCTGGATCGTCTGCTACATGGCGGCGCTCAAGGCGGGCGCGATCGCGACCCTGATCAACGGCTGGTGGCAGGCGGACGAGCTTCGCCACGCGCTCGAGCTCACCGGGCCGAAGCTGGTGATCGCCGACGCGCCCCGCGCCGCCCGGATCGAGGCGAGTTGCGCCTCGTGCGCCGTCGTCGCCCTGGACGTCGAGCGGCCGCTGCACGACGCCCTCGCGCCGCTGCTCGCGGGCGGCGGCGAGGATGCCGCCTTGCCCGAGATGAGGCCCGAGGACGAGGCGACGATCCTGTTCACCTCGGGCTCCACCGGCCTCGCCAAGGGCGCCGTCTCCACCCATCGCGCGGTGACGACGGGCGTCTACAGCTACGCCATCTCGCTGCTCACCTTGCTCGGCATCCTCGAGAGCGAGGGGCGGCCGCCGGCCAACCCGCCGCGGACGCTGGTGAGCGTGCCCTTCTTCCACGTCACCGGCGAGGTGCCGGTCCTGCTCAACAGCTTCGTCATCGGCCGCGGCATGGTGCTGATGCCGAAATGGGACGCGGGCGAGGCGCTGCGGCTGATCGAGCGGGAGCAGATCACCTATTTCGTCGGCGTGCCGACGATGAGCCTCGAGCTGATGCAGCATCCCGACCGCGAGAAATACGACCTCACCACCCTGACCGACATCGCCGCGGGCGGCGCGCCGCGCCCCGTCGCGCACGTCAAGCGGCTGCAGGAGAGCTTTCGCGGGACCAAGCCCGCCCTCGGCTACGGCCTCACCGAGACCAATGCGGTCGGCTGCGGGAATTTCTGGGAAAATTATGCCGACAAGCCCGCTTCGACCGGGCGGCCGCACCGGCCCACGGTCGATCTGGTCATCCTCGGCGACGGCGACCGCCACCTGCCGCCCGGCGAGCGCGGCGAGATCGCGATCCGCACCGCGGCCAACATCCGCTGCTATTGGCGCGACGAGGAGGCGACCCGCGCCGCCTTCACCGCGGACGGCTATTTCCGCACCGGCGACGTCGGCTATCTGGACGAGGACAATTATTTGTTCATCGTCGACCGCAAGAAGGACATCATCATCCGCGGCGGCGAGAATATCAGCGCCGCCGAGGTGGAGGCGGCGATCTACGCGAATCCGGCGGTGTCGGAGGCGGCGGTGTTCGGGATCGCCGACGAGCGGCTGGGCGAAGTGCCGGCAGCCGTCGTCTGGAGCGAGAAGGGCGGGATCGACGAGGCGGCGTTGCAGGCTCACCTGGAGGAAGCCATCGCCGGCTTCAAGGTGCCGGAGCGGATCTGGATCTCGCCCGATCCGCTGCCCAAGCTCGGCACCGGCAAGATCGACAAGGTGCGGCTGCGCGCGCATTATCGCGCGCTCGCGGCGGCATGAGGCAACCGATGTCCGGCTGGAGGATTGAAGGCGGCATGAGACGCTTCGTTCTGGGCTTGCTCGCGATTGCCGGCTGCGCCGCGGTAGCCGCCT
>JAXDPC010000374.1:0-2826 GCA_034668525.1 Sphingomonadales bacterium | reverse complement strand
CATAGGCCGCGGCGGCCTCGCGAACCCAGGCATTGCTCTCCCAGGCCTCGCGGCGCGCCTTCATCCGCTCCTTCGCCACCGGTCCCTCGCCGCGGACCACCGAATAAAATTCCTCCCAGTCCACCTCGCCGAAATCGTAATGGCCGCGCGCCTCGTCCCATTTCAGCGCCGGATCCGGCACTACGAGGCCGAGCGCGTCGGCCTGCGGCACGGTGATGTCGACGAAGCGCTGCCTGAGCTCGTCGTTGGTCTCGCGCTTGATCTTCCAGCGCATCGACTGGGCGGTGTTGGGCGAATTGTCGTCGGGCGGGCCGAACATCATCAGCGAGGGCCACCACCAGCGGTTGAGCGCGTCCTGCGCCATTCTCTTCTGGTCGGCGGTGCCGGCGCACATCGCCATCATGATCTCGTAGCCCTGGCGCTGGTGGAAGCTCTCCTCCTTGCAGACGCGGACCATGGCCCGTGCATAGGGACCGTAGGACGTGCGCTGCAGCGGCACCTGGTTCATGATCGCGGCGCCGTCGACCAGCCAGCCGATCGCGCCGAAATCGGCCCAGGTCAGCGTCGGATAGTTGAAGATGGTCGAATATTTGGCCTTGCCCGAATGCAGCGCCTCGATCATCTCCTCCCGGCTGGTGCCGAGCGTCTCGGCGGCGGAATAGAGATAGAGGCCGTGCCCCGCCTCGTCCTGCACCTTGGCGAGCAGGATCGCCTTGCGCCTGAGCGACGGCGCCCGGCTGATCCAATTGCCCTCGGGGAGCATGCCGACGATCTCCGAGTGCGCATGCTGCGAGATCTGCCGGGTGAGCGTGCGCCGATAGGCCTCGGGCATCCAGTCCTTGGGCTCGATGAACTCGTCCGCCGCCACCCGCGCCTCGAAGGCGGCGAGCTTGTCCGGATCCTCGGTCGAAGCGACTTTGGCGGTCTTCTGCAACTCGGTCGTGTACATGCCAATCTCCTGCGCCGCGCCTAGCAAAGCGGGCGTCTCGCGGCAATGAACGCAGCAGCGGGCCCGCGGGACGCAGGAGGGCCGAAGCGAAAGGTCACACCAAAGTCACACCGCGGAACACTCTGGCGACCGGACAGACCCTATCGATCGCCCCGGCAAACTCGACTCATGTTCCCATGGAGAACATAGCACGAACGGGCCGAAGGGTCAAGAGGCCGCCGACTGCTGTTCGGGCGGCAGACCGTCCCAATCGACGAGGTCGGACCAGAACGGGATATGCCGCGGCGTCCCCGAGAGCCTCGGCTTATGCTCGTAAAATTCGTGAAGGATATAATCCTCGAGATCGATCCCGTAGTAGACCACGTCCGTCGAATGGATCGAGAAGACCGGGTTGCCGCGCTCGACGGGCTCCCCAGCGAGAAAGCGGTGCGCATAGAGCGGTATCAGCTTCGAAGCGACCGCGACGACGGCCCCGACAACCTCGGCTCTTTCTCCGGGCGTCGACGGCCGCGGACCCCATTCGGACCACCAAATCACCTCATGCTCGACGTGAAACAGTAACCCCTCCAGCGGCCATGCAAGCATCCGGCGGATCGCGACATCGTCGTTCCGCCAGTCATAGCCGAGACGAAGCCGGCGCTCGCGCAGGAGCTCGACCAAGTCCGGCGGAAAGGTCAGCCCGAACCGCGCCTGCGCGTCGTCCAGTTCGGCCTGGCTGTAGCCCTCGGCCCAGACCTCAGGATCGTCGCGCCAGATCATACCCGCTCGATCACCAGCGCGATGCCCTGCCCGACTCCGATGCACATCGCGCAGAGCGCATAGCGGCCGCCGCGGCGGTGGAGCTCCTCGGTCGCGGTCAAGGCGAGGCGGGCGCCGGACATGCCGAGCGGGTGGCCGAGCGCGATGGCGCCGCCGTTCGGGTTGACGTGGCCAGCGTCGTCCGGGAGGCCGAGCTCGCGGAGCACCGGCAGGGCCTGGGCGGCGAAGGCCTCGTTGATCTCGACCACGTCCATGTCGCCCATCTCGAGGCCGAGGCGCTTGAGCAGCTTCTGCGATGCCGGCGCCGGGCCGATGCCCATGATCCGCGGCGGCACGCCGGCGACGGCGCCGCCGACGATCCGCGCCCGGGGCGTCAGCCCGTTGCGCTTCGCCGCTTCCTCGGAGGCGACGATCATCGCCGCGGCGCCGTCGTTGACGCCGGACGCGTTGCCGGCGGTGACGGTGCCGTCGGGGCGCACGATCGGCTTCAGCTTCGCGAGGGCCTCCACACTGGTCTTGCGCGGATGCTCGTCGCGCTCGACGATCACCGCATCGCCCTTGCGCTGCGGGATCTCGACCGGAACGATCTCGGCGGCGAAGCGGCCGCTCTCCTGCGCGGCGGCGGCCTTGTCCTGGCTGCGCACGGCGAACGCGTCCTGGTCGGCGCGGCTGACCTGATATTCCTGCGCCACGTTCTCGGCGGTCGAGGGCATGGTGTCGTCGCCATAGGCATGCTTCATCTTCGGGTTGACGAAGCGCCAGCCGATCGTGGTGTCGTACATTTCGGCATTGCGGTCGAAGGCGCTGGTCGCCTTGGCCATGACGAAGGGCGCGCGGCTCATGCTCTCCGAGCCGCCGGCGACGAGCAGGTCCGCTTCGCTGCCCCGAACCACGCGCGCCGCCATCGCCACCGCGTCCATGCCCGAGCCGCACAGGCGGTTGAGGGTGACTCCGCCCGAGCTGTGCGGCAGCCCGGCGAGAAGGCCGGCCATGCGGGCGAGGTTGCGATTGTCCTCGCCGGCTTGGTTGGCGCAGCCCATGATGACGTCGTCCACCTCGTCCCAGTTCACGCCAGCATTGCGCTCGATCAGCGCCCTGATCGGGATGGCGGCAAGATC
>JAXDPC010000373.1:0-14871 GCA_034668525.1 Sphingomonadales bacterium | reverse complement strand
TGATGCCGCCCGATCCGGAGCTCGACCGGTTCCGAAGCCTGGTCATCCAAAGCTGGCGCGATGCCGGCGGCGAGCCGGACGTGGCGCTGTCCTTGCCGCAATGGCTGGACGATGCCGGACTCGAGCTCGTCGGGATTCGGCCCCTGATCGACATCGTCGGTCGCGACGATCCCGTCTGGCAATGGCCCGCTGCGTTCATGGCGACGGGCGCCGCGCGCCTCGCCGACCTCGGCTACGTCTCGGCGGAAGAGGCGCAGAGCATGGCCGCCGCGCTCGACAGGGCGCCGGACCACGCGCGCATGATCACGCCGCTGGTGTCGGAGGTGATCGCGCGGAAGCGCCGGCAGTCGCGGCCTCTGAGCAGCCAATAAAAGATTAAGGCGCATGCGCTATCGCGGCGCAGATGGCCGAATTGAGACAGCAGCGCAATCCGAACCTCGACGAAGCGGAGGGGCAGCCGTCCGTGCTCGAACTGTTCGCCCGCGATTTTCGGCGCTTCGAGGACGATCAGGAGGAAAGCACGGCGCGCGAGCGGGTGCGCTCGCTCGACCACGCCCCCGCTTTCCTGCTCGGCATTCACCTCGTTTGCGCCGTCGCCATGCTCCTCGCCTACGGCAATCCCCTCGCCGCGCCGCGAGGCGTGCTGGCGGCGCTCGGTGCGGCGCTTGCTCTCGACATCGGCCTGTGGGCCTGGCTGGTCAGGCGGCTGCCCTGGCGACCCGCGCCCCATCAGGCCACCCGCGGAGCGGCGCTCTACACCGTCATCGCCGGCGGCCTCTGGTGCGCGGCCGCCTTTGCGGCAAGCCCCGTCGCAGGCCGCGATCTCACGGTCCTCGACGGTGCGGTTGCCGCCGCCCTGCTCGCCATCCCGGTCGCCTTGCTGACTTTCCCCGCGCTGGCGGCGATCGGCTGCATCGTTTATGCCGCCAAGCTGTTCGTCATCTCGCACGATCCGCTCGGCGGGGCGGTCGCCCTGATCGCATCGGTCCTGCTGGTGCGGTTCAGCCTGAAGCGATCGATCGACCGTATCACTCAGTTGAGACGGCGGATCGAGATCGACTGGACCGCGCAGCGCGCCGCCCGCTTCATCGAGGAGTTCGAGCAGGCCGGCCGCGGCTGGTTCTGGGAAACGACCGCTCGTGGCGCCCTTTCCTACGTCTCGGAGCAGCTGGCCGCGGATCTCAAGACGGCGGCTGCCGATCTGATCGGCAAGCCGTTCACCGATCTCATCGCCCTCGACGACCGGCGCGGTCTCGAATCGTCCGACCGCACCCTCGGATTCCACCTGTCGACGCGCCTTCCCTTCACCGACATCAGCGTCCGCGCCAACACTGCCGCGGAGATCTGGTGGTCGCTGTCGGGAACGCCGAGCTTCGACGAATATGGCCGCTTCCTGGGCTTTCGGGGCATCGGCACCGATCTGACCCAGCAGCGCCGCTCGGAGGAGGAAATCAATCGCCTCGCCAAATACGACTCGCTGACCGGTCTGCCGAACCGGATGCTGATGCGGCGCACGCTCGACGAGACGCTGCAAAGCAAGGACGGCGCGGCGGGCGGGTGCACCTTGTTCCTCATCGATCTCGACCGCTTCAAGAACGTCAACGACACGCTCGGCCACCCGATCGGCGACGCGCTGCTCAAGCAGGTCGCGCAGCGGCTGACCACCGTGCTCGGCGACAAGGGCCAGGTCGGCCGGCTCGGCGGCGACGAGTTCGAGGCCGTCCTGCCCGGCCGGGACGACAATGGCAGCCTCGCCGCGCTTGCGGCGCGGCTGATCCAGCAGGTGTCGATGCCCTACATGATCGAGGGCCACAACATCTCGATCGGCGCCTCGGTGGGTATCGCCATCGCGCCGCCGGTCGGAAGCTGCGCCGACGCGCTGATCCGAAACGCCGACCTCGCTCTCTATGCGGCCAAGTCGGCGGGACGCGGCACCTTCTGCTTCTTCGCTCCCGAGATGCACTCTGAGGCGCAGGACCGGCAGATGCTGGAGACCGACCTCAGGAAGGCGATCGCGCGCGGGGAGCTGCACCTCCAGTACCAGCCCGTGGTGAACGCCCGCACCGAGGAGCTGTCCGGCTTCGAGGCCCTGGTCCGCTGGCACCACCCGACCCGCGGCACGATCTCGCCGAGCGTGTTCGTGCCGCTCGCGGAAGAGACGGGGCTGATCCTCTCGATCGGCGAATGGGAGCTGCGCACCGCCTGCGCTGCAGCGGCGAAATGGCCGGAGCACATCCGCGTCGCGGTCAATATCTCGCCGATCCAGTTCATCGAGCCCAGCCTTCCGGCGACCGTCGTCAGCGCGATCGCCAATGCCGGCATCCAGGCGCGGCAGGTCGAGCTCGAGCTCACCGAAGGCGTTTTTCTCGTTGAGAGCGAATCGACCGACGACATGTTCGCCAAGCTGAAGGCGATCGGAGTCCGCCTTGCCCTCGACGACTTCGGCACCGGCTATTCCTCATTGGGCTATTTGAAGAAGGCGCCGTTCGACAAGATCAAGATCGACCAGAGCTTTGTCCGCGGCGCTGCCAAGAAAGACAGCCGCAACGCCGCCATCATCCGAGCAATCGTCACGTTGGCCGAGAGCCTGCAGATGGATACCACCGCGGAGGGCGCGGAGACCCACGACGAAATGACGATGATCCGGGAGCTCGGCTGCTCGCACATCCAGGGCTATATTTTCGGGCGGCCGATGGGACCGGACGAGGCCGGCGCGCTTGCCGCCCAGAACAAGGCCGTGACCGCCGACGGCTTTCAGTTCAACCGGCCGCCGCGCCAGGGGTTGCTCAAGGTCGCGACGCTGCAGTGGAACGGCATGAAGATGCCGGCGAGGATCCGGAACATCTCGACCGGAGGCGCCCTGCTCGAATGCGAACGAACGCTTCCGCACGATTCCAAGGTTCAGCTCGACCTCCCCGGCTGCGGCAGTCTGGGCGCCGAGGTGCGCTGGAGCGAAGCCCGCCGCATGGGCATCCAGTTCGAAGAGGAATTCGATCTTCGCCGGCTCGCGCCTGGCAAGGGGGACGGCTTCGGCGCCAGGCTGCCGGGGCAGGCGGCCTATATCAACCTCAGATATTCCGAGGGAGCCGTCGACAAGAAGGCCCTTTCATCGAGCGACCTGCGCTACGGCCGCGGCGGTTGACCGATTGACGGCCCTGCCTGGCTCGGCGCCCACGCCCGTCTGACCGGGCAGCAAAGCACAAATCTCCCGGACCCTAGCGGTCGCGGGTGACGCTGCCGCCGCCGTCTATGGCGACCGTCTTGGCGGGATCGCCCGAATAGAGGATCGTGCCGCCCCCGCGAACCGCGGCGACGAGCGTCTCCCGCGGCGTGGTGCGGATGCTGCCGCCGCCGGTGACCGCAGTGACGACATCGTCGGCAGCGAGCGCGCGCGCGTCGAGCGTGCCGCCGCCGGTGATGGCCAGGGCGACGGACTCGCGGGCGGGGAAGGGGCCCTCGGTGCGGATCAGACCGCCGCCGGTGATCGCCACGGCATCGATGCGGGGGGTCACCACCACGACACGCAGCCGCTGATTGCGGCAGGAGCGGCGGCAGGGCCGGATGACGAGATCGCCGTCCCGCTCAACCCCGATCGAGGCGAGGTTGGGGTCGCCTTCGAGCAGGGTCACGCGCTGCTCCGCGCCGTGGCGCAGGATCACCTCGCCGCCGCCGTGCAGCTGAAGCGAATCGAAGGCGGCGACGCGGATCGGAGTCTGGGCTGCGGCCGGGGCCACCAAAGCGGCCGCGATCGCGGCGGCGAAGATCATGGTTCTGCGCATAGTCATTTCCCTTGTCAGAAACGGCCGCGGATCTGGAACGAGAAGATCGGGCCGATGGTGCGGTTGCGGTCTTCGTAGAAGGCGACGGGGCCGGTGCGGCGGCCGGCATAGACCGTGCGCTCCCACATCGAGCGCGCAGCGGCCGTCGGATTGGTGACGGAGGCGCGGACGGTCAGGCCGAAAACGTCCTTGTTCTCGACGAACAGGCTCGTCCAGACCGGTCCCTCCCACTGCCGGCCGACCTCGGTCAGCCGGTAATCGTGCGCGTTGAGCGAGTTGCTGACGCTGGCGCCCCAGGCCCAGTCGGTGTCAGGAACGTCGTGGCGCAGGCTCATCTCGAACAGATGGAGCAGCGAGTTGCTGATCTCGCGCTGCTCGTGGGTGAGCGGGTCCTCGACGCTGCTCGTCTGGAGCTGGGCGCGAAGGTCCATCCGGGCGCCGCGCCAGCCCATCGGATCGAAGTTCAGCGTCCCTTTCCATTCAGCGCCGTAGAGGATCGCGCGGTCGATATTGCCCGGCGACTCGCCGTCCGCGCCGATCGGAATGGTGTCGACGATGTCGTCATAGCGCCGGCCGTAGAGCCTCAGCGAGGTCTGCCCATAGGCGCCGAGGTTGCGGATCGCCTCCAGGTCGAGCTCCCAGCTCTGCGGCGGCACCAGATCGGGATTGCCGGCGTTCTGGCGCTCGTCGATGAAGTTCGCGGTCTGCAGGAAATCGAGGAAGTTGAGTTGCCCGACGCGGCGCTGGAGGCGCAGGTTGACGGTGGTGCGCGGGTCCGGCCGCCAGGCGAGCGAGAGCTGCCCCTTGGGCCGCCAGAAGCTGCGGGTGAGGCCGCCCGGGCCGACCTGGCTCAGCCGGGAGTATTCGCCCCCGGCGGAAAGCTGCATGGTGAGGTTCGGGGCGAGCGGCCGGCCGTAGCTCCCCATCAGCTCGTAGCGGTTCTCCTGCACGATGCCGGTCCCGCCGGGGAAGGGCAGCTCACGATAGTTTCCGTCGGGCTGAAGGTCGAAGACGCCGGAGACGACGTCGAGCCTGTTGAACGCATATTCCCCCGAAAGCTGCCAGTCGCCGCCGGCGCGCCAGCGATATTCGGCGCGGGCGATCCGCTCGGTCGTGTCGGCGTCGCGCACGAAGCGGCTGCCGACCGCGGGTGCGCCGCTGGCGAAGCGGGTGGTGACAATCTGGTCGAGCGGTTCGGAATCGAAGCGGTTGAGGCCAATCAGCTTCAGCCGTCCGCCGGCCAGCGGGAACTCGAAGTCGCCGCCCAACTCATAGTTATAACCGTGCGTGCGCTGGACGATCGTCCGGGTGCGCTCCGGCAGGCCGGTGGTCGTGCGGAAGTCGGTCTCGTCATAGTGGAGATAATATTGTCGATAATAGAAATTGAGGTTGCCGACCGAACTGCCTGGGCCGTCATAGACGAAGCGGCCGCTGACGCGCGGGAGGTTGTTGTGGGTGTTCCAGACCTCGTCGCGCAGCTCGAGGAAGTTGCGGCCCGCGTCGAGAATCTCGGTGAAGCCGCCGGCGCCGCTATGGTTCGCCTGATTGTCGAGCCCGAGCGTCCATTCCACCGGGCCGCTCTGCCCGCTTACCGAGACCTCGAAGCGGGTGAACGAAGGATCGGTGTGGCGGAGACGGAATTCGGGGCGCCACGTGAACTGCCCGGTGGTGCGGGTGGCGCGGGTGACGACGATGGCGACCTCGCCGGACAGGCCGGGCACGTCGAGCGTAGCGCCGTCGACGATGTCGATCCGGACCACGTTGGCGGCCGGGATCCGCCCGAGCTGGGCGACGATGTCGTCCGATTTGCCGCCGATCCGCCGCCCGTTCAGCAGCACGTTCGCAGTCGCCTGGCCGAGGCCGCGCTCCTGCGGCGCGTCGCGGATCGTGAAAGCCGGGATGCGCTGGATCATGTCGAGCGCGGTGCGCGGCGCGTAGCGCGCGAGGTCCGCCGGCGCATAGCTGCGCGGCCCCGCGGACGCGGGCGCGCCGGCGGGCGGATCGGCCTGGGCAAGGGCGGCTGTGCCGCAACAGGCGAGGACGCAGGCGAGAGCCGTCCGCGACGTGGCTTTCCCCAACGATCCTAATCTCATTACCAGCCTCCTGCTACAAATGTAGCAGGCCACATCCGTAGCAGGTTGCAAGCCCTTTGGTCAGGCCATCGGCGCGATGGTGGCGACTGTCAGCAGCCCGGCGAACAAAGCGATGAAGGCGAAAGCGACGGTTTCGATCTTGGCCATGATGTGTCTCCCTTTTCCTTCCTCACAGCACGTCCCGTGCCAGACGCGCCCGGAGGGGGATCTCCTCGTGAAAGGGGATGGGAGAGAGGCCGGGGAGGGGCCGCGGGCGTCCGTTTCCGAACAGTCCGGCGTCCGCCCCCGGACACCGCCCCGCGCAGCGCGGCGGCAGTAAAGCCCAATAAATCAGACAATTAAAAATAATCTGCATCAGCATGATTCATGCTGCACTGCGGGAACCCGCCGCGCGCGGCGCTCGTTATCCTGAACGGCAGATAAACAAACGAGGGCGACCCACTTGATCCAGCTTTCCACCGCTTCCTCATTGGGGCAGACGCAGTTCGCGTCGGCCCGCTTCGACAATAGTCTCATCTGCTTTTCCCACTTGCGGTGGAACTTCGTCTTCCAGCGGCCCCAGCATCTGATGAGCCGCTTCGCCCGGGAGCGCCGGGTGATCTTCTGGGAGGAGCCCGAAGCCGCTCTCGCCGGCTGCGAGCCCGCTCTGGGCGTGCGCACCTGCGCCGAGACCGGCGTCGTCGTGGTGACCCCGTCGCTGCCCGAGGGCATGGAGGAGGCCGAGCAGGAGAAGGTCCTGAAGCAATTGCTCGACGGCTTCCTCGCCGGGGAGAAGGCGCCGTTCGTGCGCTGGTACTACACGCCGATGATGCTGCCTTTCTCGCGCCACATCGAGGCGGCGGCCACGGTCTACGACTGCATGGACGAGCTGGCCAATTTCCGCTTCGCGCCGCCGCGGCTGCTGGCGCTCGAGAGCGAGCTGTTCGACGCCGCGGACCTCGTCTTCACCGGCGGCTACAGCCTTTACGAGGCCAAGAAGGGCCGCCACCCGAACGTTCACCCCTTCCCGTCATCGGTCGACCGCGACCATTTCGGCCGCGCCCGCGCGATCGACGGCGAGCCCGAAGACCAGGCGGCGACGCCTCGGCCGCGCCTCGGCTTCTACGGGGTCATCGACGAGCGCATGGATCTGGCCCTCATCGAGGCGGCCGCCGACGCGCATCCGGAATGGTCGATCATGATGGTCGGGCCGGTGGTGAAGATCGAGCCGGAGGATCTGCCGCAACGGCCGAACATCCACTATCTCGGCGGCAAGAGCTACGAGGAGCTCCCGGCCTATCTCGCCGGCTGGGACGTCGCTTTGATGCCGTTCGCGATCAACGACGCGACCAAGTTCATCAGCCCGACCAAGACACCCGAATATCTCGCCGGCGGCCGGCCGGTGGTGTCGACGCCGATCACCGACGTGATCCGCCATTATGGCGACCTCGAGGGTGTGATCATCGCCGACGGCGCCGAGGAATTCGTCCGCGGCTGCGAGCAGGCTCTGACGCTGGCCCAAGGCGGCGACGATTGGCTGCGCAAGGTCGACACCAAGCTTGCCAACCTCAGCTGGGACATCACCTTCGCGCGGATGTGCGGCCTGGTCGGCGAAGCGGTGCGCGAGGCGAGGAGCGGCCCCAACTACATCGCCGGGATCGGCGGGCGCAGCTACGACTATCTCGTGGTCGGCGCCGGCTTCGCGGGCTCGGTGATCGCCGAGCGGCTGGCGAGCCAGCACGACGCCAGGGTGCTGGTCGTCGACCGTCGGCCGCATATCGCCGGCAACGCCTATGACGTGCTCGACGAGGCGGGCGTGCTGATCCACCAGTACGGCCCGCACATCTTCCACACCAATTCGGACGAGATCGTCGACTATCTGTCGCAATTCACCGCGTGGCGTCCGTACGAGCACCGCGTCCTCGCCGACGTTCGCGGGCAGCTGGTCCCGATCCCGATCAACCGCACGACGCTCAACGCTTTGTTCGGCCTCGACCTCGAGACCGACGCGGATGCCGCCGCCTATCTCGCCTCGCGCGCGGAGCCGGTGGACGAGGTCCGGACCTCCGAGGACGTCGTCGTCTCCGCGGTCGGCCGCGAGCTCTACGAACTATTTTTCCAGGGCTATACGCGCAAGCAATGGGGAATCGACCCGTCCGAGCTCGACAAGTCGGTGACCGCCCGCATTCCGACCAGGACCAACACCGACGACCGCTATTTCGGCGACAGGCACCAGATCATGCCGGCCGGGGGCTATACGAAGATGTTCGAGTCGATGCTCGACCATCCCAATATCGACGTGCTGCTCGGCGCCGACTTCCGCGACGTGCGGGAGCGGATCGACGCCGGCCACATCGTCTATACCGGCCCGATCGACGAATATTTCGATTTCCGCTTCGGCAAGCTCCCCTACCGAAGCCTGCGCTTCGAGCACCGGATCGAGGACAAGGAGCAGTTCCAGCCGGTCGCGACGGTCAATTATCCGAGCCCCGACGTGTCCTACACGCGGATCACCGAATATAAGCACCTGACCGGCCAGACCCACCAGAAGACGAGCATCACCTACGAATATCCGTCCGCCGAGGGCGATCCTTACTATCCGATCCCGCGGCCGGAGAACCAGGCGCTCTTCAAGAGATATGAAGCGCTGGCCGACGCGACTTCGGGCGTCACCTTCGTCGGGCGGCTCGCCACCTACCGCTATTACAATATGGACCAGGTGGTCGGCCAGGCCCTCGCCGCCTTCCGCAAGCTCGACGCCCAGCGCCGGGTTACGGCGGTGGCGACGACGGGGGCGGCATTGTTCACGGAGGCGGCCGAGTAGGCCCGCCGGCCCGCCGCGAAGACAACGGAGCCAGCACCGGCCGCGCTTGACAGCGTCGCCGGCCCGCTTTTTCCTTGGTCCAAGTGCCGAAGCTTCGACCGGCACGCCCGGGGGAGAGTGACATGGCGGCACCGCTGACCGTTGCCCGTCAGGTGAGCTTCGGCGAGGCGGTCCGCGTCTGGGCGCGAATCGCTTTGCTGAGCTTCGGCGGGCCCGCGGGGCAGATCGCGGTCATGCACCGCATTCTCGTCGAGGAGCGGCGCTGGATCGGCGAGGCGAGGTTCCTGCACGCGCTCAATTACTGCATGCTGCTGCCCGGCCCCGAGGCGCAACAGCTGGCGACCTATATCGGCTGGCTGATGCACCGGACCCGAGGCGGCCTCGTCGCCGGGCTCCTGTTCGTACTGCCCGGCTTCGTCTCGATCATGGCGCTGAGCTGGATCTACCTCATCTGGGGCAATGTCGGCCCGGTCGCCGCCTTGTTCTTCGGCCTTAAGGCGGCGGTGCTCGCGATCGTGCTCGATGCCGTGCGGAGGATCGGCGCGAAGGCGTTGCGCAGCGGGCCGATGCTTGCGATCGCCGCGGCGGCGTTCGTCGCCATCTTCGCCTTCGACGTGCCCTTCCCGCTGATCGTGCTCGCGGCGGCTTTGATCGGCTATGGGGGCGGACGGCTGGGTCTGCGCGGCTTCGAGGGCAGCGGCGGCCACGGCGGGGCCGGTAAGGCGGTGACGGACGCGCAGACGGTGCTGGGCGAGGACGTTCCCGAACATGCCCGCCCGAACCTCAAATGGTCGCTGCGCATTTCGGCCATCCTGCTCCTGCTGTGGCTGGCGCCCACCCTCACCCTGCTCGCCGTGGCGGGACCGGACAACGTCTTCACCGACATCGGCCTGTTCTTCTCGCAGATGGCGGTGGTGACCTTCGGCGGCGCCTACGCGGTGCTCGCTTACGTCGCCCAGCAGGCGGTCGATCATTATCACTGGCTTCGGCCCGGCGAGATGCTCGACGGCCTCGGCATGGCGGAGACGACGCCGGGGCCCTTGATCATGGTCGTGCAGTTCGTGGGGTTTCTCGGCGCCGCGCGCCTTGGCGGAGGGCTCGATCCGCTGCTCGCCGGGTCCCTCGGCGCGATCCTGGCCACCTGGGTGACGTTCGCGCCCTGCTTCCTCTGGATCTTCCTCGGCGCCCCCTTCGCCGAGCGGCTGCGCGGCAACCGCGCGCTCGCCTCGGCGCTGGCGGCGATCACCGCCGCCGTCGTCGGGGTGATCCTCAACCTCGCCTTGTGGTTCGGGCTGCACACTTTGTTCGGCGAAGTGCGGGAGATCGCCGCTTTCGGGACAGCGCTCGAGGTGCCGGTGGCGGCGAGCCTCGACTGGGCGGCGCTGGCGCTGGCCGCGGCCTCGTTGGTCGCTCTGTTCCGCTTTCGGGTCGGGCCCCTCACCGTGATCGCGGGCGCCGCCGCGGCCGGCCTCGTCCTCCACGCCGTGTGAGCGGTTGCAAAGCCGACGGCTTTGGGGGCATGGGACCCCATGCTTTCTCAACGGACGCGGTATACAATTCGCGCGCTGCTCCACCTCGCCGACCGCTACGGCGAGGGACCGGTGCAGCTCTCCGAGATCGCCGAGGCGCAGAATCTGCCGCCCAAGTTCCTGACCGTGATCCTGTCGCAGATGCGGCGCGCCGGCGTGGTCGAGACGCTGAGGGGCCGCGAAGGCGGCTATTGGCTCGCCAAGCCGCCGTCTGACATCAGCTACGGCCAGATCGTCCGGCTGACCCGCGGCTCGCTCGGCCTGCTGCCCTGCGCCAGCCGCTACGCCTATGAGAGCTGCAGGAACTGCATCACCGAGGACAAATGCAGGCTCCACCGGGCGATGCTGCTGGTCCGCGACGAGACCGCGCGCATCCTCGACGGCCTGAGCCTGGCCGATCCGGTCGACCCCGCCGAGCCGGCGGAGCAGGCGTGACTGCCGCGCAAGCGGCGGTCATCGGCGGCGGGCTGTCCGGCGCGCTGCAGGCGATCCACCTCATCCGCGAAGGCGCGAAGCGCGTCGTGCTGATCGAGCGGGCGAGGACGCCCGGCCGCGGCGTCGCCTACGGCACCGACCGACCGGAGCATCTGCTCAACGTGCCCGCGCGGCGGATGAGCGCTTTCCCGGACGAGCCGGACCATTTCGTCCGCTGGTACGGTGAGCGCGGCGGCACTGCCGAGGATTTCGCGCCGCGGATGCTGTTCGGCGACTATGTCGTCGCGCTGCTCGGGCAAGCCGGCGAGGGGATCGACATCGTCCGCGGCGAGGCGGTGGATCTGGCCGGTTCGGACGTCGTCCTCGCGGACGGGCGGCGGATCGCGGCGGAAGCGGTGGTGCTGGCGCCGGGCAACCTGCCGCCCGCCACGCCGCCGGGAATCGATCCGGAGGCGCTGGGCGGGCTATGGGTCGCCGATCCGTGGGCCGGGGCGATCGCCGAGGGCCTCGACGAGAGCGACACGATCCTCCTGATCGGCACCGGCCTCACCGCGATCGACGCCGCGCTGACGCTCGAGGCGAACGGTTTTGGCGGGCGCATCCTCGCTTTGTCCCGCCGCGGGCTGGTGCCGCGGGCGCACGGACTGCGCGAGCCGATGACCGCGCCCCAGGAGGCGCTGCCGGCGAGCTGCGTCGCCCTGCTGCGGCGGGTGCGGCGGCGTTCGCAGGAGATCGGCTGGCGAAGCGCGGTCCACGAGCTTCGCAACGTGACGCAGGGGATCTGGGCGGAGGCGCCGGCGGTGGAGCGGCGCCGCTTCCTGCGTCACCTCCGGCCATGGTGGGACGTCCACCGCCACAAGATCGCGCCCGCGGTCGCGACAACGATCGAGCGGATGGAGGCAGGAGGACGGCTCGAATTTACGGCGGGCCGAATCCGCTCGATCGGGGCGGACGGACTCGTCCGCTGGCGCCGGCGCGGCGGGGAGGCGATCGAGACGGTTCGCGCGTCGCGCGTCCTCAACTGCACCGGGCCCGAACACGACATCCTCCGCGCCGGCGACCCTCTGCTCGACGCATTGATAGCCCGCGGCCGCATCCGCCCCGATCCGCTCCGCATCGGCCTCGACGTCGACCGCGACTGCCGCGCGCTCGACGCCGCCGGTGTGCCCTCCGACTCGCTCTACGCGATCGGGCCGGTGACCCGGGCGACCTTCTGGGAGAGCGTCGCCGTGCCCGATATCCGCGTCCAGGCGCAGGCGGTGGCGCGGCGCATCCTCAGATCAGCATCCTGAAGGCGGCGCCGCCTTCGGCGCTCTCGCCGACGCTGATCGAGCCGCGATGGGCGAGCACGACCTGGCGGGCGAGGCTGAGGCCGACGCCGGTGCCCTTCGCCTTGGTGGTGAAGAAGGGAAGGAAGATGTCCTGCTTGAGCGCCTCGGGCACGCCGGGGCCGTTGTCGCACACCTCGATCTGGACGCGGCCGCTCGGCGTTGCGGCGAAGGCCAGCGAGACGCGCGGCGACGCGGCGTGGCCGCGAGCGGCGTCGGCGCCGTTCTTGAGCAGGTTGATCAGCACCTGGCAGAGCAGGTCCGGGTCGGCGTCGAGGGTCAGCGTCTCGGGAGCGACCTCGAGGACCATCTCGACGCCCTCGGCCGCGGCGCCCGCATCGAACAGCCGCTCGATCTCGTGCGCCCAGGGCGCCACTTCGAACGCCCGCCGCCGGACCTCGGGCGCGCGGCTGATCTGGCGGTAGCTTTCGACGAACTGCATGACGCCGTCGGCGCGGCGCGACAGCGTCTCGACTGCCTGGCGCGCGTCGCGGACCGCCGAATCGTCGCCTTTGTCGATCTCCGCCATGAGGTCGGCGGCGGTGTGGGCGAGCGAGGTGACGGGAGTCATCGAGTTCATGATCTCATGGGTGAGGACGCGGATGAGGTCCGATTGCGCGGCGATCTCGATCGCGTTCAGCTCGCTCTGGATCGGCTGCACCGCGACGACCCGCGCGAGGCCGCCGAGACGGTGGACGACGGCCGCGCTCAGCATCGCGGTCTGCGGCACGCCTTCGGTTATCAAGGGGACCAGCCGCGGCCGTCCGACCGCGCCTCCGGCGAGCGCCTTCATGAAGGCGTCGCCATATTCGGCGAAATCCTCGACGCGAACGCCGGTATGGCGGACGAGGAGGCGCCGCGAGGCCTTGTTGGCGAGCTCGACCTTGCCGTCGCGGTCGACGATCAGCAGGGCGATCGGCGCGTCGTCGAGCACCGCCTCGTAGAAGCGGTTGGCGTCGGAGAGGTTGTGGCGCTCGTCGCGGAGCTTGCGGATGCCCTGGTCGAGCGCCTCGCCGAGCTCGGCGAAGCCGCTTCCGGCCCAGCGCGTCGCAAAGCCCTGGCCGAGATCGCCGAAGCGGACCGCGTCGAGGAAACGGGCGAGCTCGCGGTTCGTCCGCTGAATATACCGCCACAGCACGAGCCCCGCGGCGAGGCAGAGCAGGCCGGCGACGACGCGGGCCGCCCCGAGCCCCTCGATGTAGAGTGACTGGACGAAAGCGAAGGCGGCGAGGAGCAGCAGCCCCGCCCGCGACGCCAGCCCGAAGGCGAAGCGGCTCCTAAAGCCCATGGGTAATGCTGGGAGCAAAGCCCTTCCCCTTGAGGGGGAGGGGCTCGGCGTGGGGCGGAGTCTCCGGAGGAGGCGCCGCCCAGATGACGAGTCCACCCCCACCCAAACCCTCCCCCCTCAAGGGTGAGGGCTCAAGGGGAGCGTCTCGCTCGCACGTCGCGTCAAAGCCCATGCTTCTCCATTCGGCGGTAGAGGCTGGCGCGGGTGAGGCCGAGCTCCTGGGCGGCGAGTGAGATGTTGTAGGCGTGCTTCTTCAATGCCTGCTCGACGATGTGACGCTCGGCGCGCTCCAGGTTGAGGTCGGTTGCGGCGACGGCCGGCGCCGGGGGAGCGGCGGCAGGCGTCTGCATGCGCGGCTGGAGGTTGCGCGACAGCGAGAAGTCCTCGACCGTGAAGGCGCCGTCGCCGGCGAGGATCACGGCGCGTTCGGCCGAATGGCGCAGCGCGCGGACGTTGCCCGGCCAGTCGTAGGCCTTCAGCGCGTCCATCACCGCGGTCGGCACGGGGCGTGCCGGCTTGCCGTATTTCTTCGAATAGACGGCGATGAAATGCTCGACCAGCAGAGGCACGTCGTCGCGCCGCTCCCGCAGCGGCGGCAGGTCGATCTCGACGGTGTTGAGCCGGAACAGGAGATCCTGGCGGAAGCGGGTCTCGTCCGAGAGCTGGTCCGGGGGCAGATTCGTCGCGGCGATGACGCGGACGTCGATCGGCACCGGCTTGTTGGCGCCGACCGGGATCACCTGGCGCTGCTCCAACGCGGTGAGCAGCTTGGGCTGGAGATGGAGCGGCAGGTTGCCGATCTCGTCCAGGAAGAGGGTGCCGCCATGCGCCGCCTGAAGCCGGCCGATCCGGTCGCCGCGCGCGTCCGTGAAGGCGCCCTTCACGTGACCGAACAATTCGCTCTCGAACAGATTCTCGGTGACCGCGCCGAGATCGACCGAGACGAGGACGCTGTCGGCGCGGCGCGAGCGGCGGTGAAGGTCGCGCGCGACCAGCTCCTTGCCGGTCCCGTTCTCGCCGAGGATGAGCACGTTGGCCTCGGTCGGCGCGGCGCGCTCGATCAGCGAATAGACTCGCGCCATCCCGGGCGACGCGCCGAGCAGGGGCGTCTCGCCGGCCGCGGGCGCGGTGATCGCGGCTGAGCGCTTGCGCTCCGTCACCGCTTCCTCGCGGGAGTTCCTAAGCGCCGCGGCCGTGCGGACGGTGGCGAGCAGCCGCTCGTTCGACCAGGGCTTGGAGACGAAATCGGTGGCACCGCGCTTCATCGCCTCGACCGCGATGTTGACCCCGCCATGGGCCGTGATCATCACCACCACCGCCTCGGGGTCGCGCTTCAATATCTCGGCGAGCCACTGGAAGCCTTCGGCCGCATTGGTCGCTCCGCGTCCGAAATTGGCGTCGAGCAGGACCACGTCCGGAGTGCGCGCGTCCATCTCGGCGAGCGCCTCGTCCGGCGCCTGGAAGGTCGCGGTCTCGGCGAACAGGTCGCGCAGCAGCAGCCGGGCCGACAGCAGGATGTCGGGATCGTCGTCGACGACGATGCACAGATCGAACGGCTTGCTGCGCGACAAGGACCCCACTCCCTCCGCCGGTTTATCGGTCTGGCCCTGCACAAT
>JAXDPC010000372.1:0-3902 GCA_034668525.1 Sphingomonadales bacterium | reverse complement strand
CGATCGGCGGGACGCCGCATCGCGACATCTTCCTGCTCCAGGCGGGCGGCAACGACAGCGCATCGGGGCTCGACGGGAACGACACCTTCTATTTCGGCGCGGCGTTCACCGATGAGGACTTCGTCGTCGGCGGCGACGGGAGCGATTCGATCATCCTCCAGGGGCAATACGTCCTCGATCTCCGTGGACCGGAGGCCTTCGGCCTGAGCAATATCGACAGCATCGAGAGCTTCTCGCTCGCGCCCGGCAACTATACCGGCTTCGGCGGCACCGGAGAGGGTCTGACGAGCTACAACATCACCATGGGCGACCTCGGTGTCGCCGCGGGCGCGACCCTGAAGTTCAACGGCTTCCAGCTGCGGGCCAGCGAGAACCTCACCGTCAACGGTGCCGAGGAGAGCGACGGCCGCTTCATCTTCCTCGCCGGCCTCGGCGTCGACACGCTCACCGGCGGCGCCCAGAACGACATCTTCATCTTCGGCCATGGCGCCCGCTTTGGGTCCGGCGACAGGGCCATCGGCGGCGGCGGCTACGATTCCGTTTACCTGCGCGGCGATTATGCGATCGACTTCAACGCCGTCGGCTTCACCACCGCATTGTCCGGCATCGAGAGCGTCACCCTCGCTTCGGCAAGCGACCTGCAATATGTCAGCGGCGGCGACGGCGAGTTCGATTATGCGATCGTCTGGAACGAGGCCTTGCTCTCGGGCGGAACGATCACCTTCAACGGCAGCGGCCTCGGCGCCGCCGAGACGATGAGCTTCGACGGCAGCAGCGAAGACACGGCCGCCTTCCGGCTGTGGGGCGGCGCGGGCGCAGACGTGCTTCATGGCGGCGACGGCGCGGATCTGATCTACGGCGGAGCCGGCGGCGACACCCTCTACGGCCATGGCGGCAACGACGTCTTCCGCTACCAGTCCGTCTCGGAATCCACCTTGCTGCTCACCGACGGCATCCAGGATTTCGCCAATGGCGACCGGATCGATCTCTCGGTGATCGACGCCCTTCCGGGCACGCCGGAGAACGACCCGTTCGTCTTCATCGGCAGCGCGGCCTTCACTCTGGGCCAGCCGGGGCAGGTCCGCGCGGCGCCGAGCGCCGGCCCGATCTGGGTCGTCCAGGCCGACATCAACGGCGACGCGCTCGCCGATCTGTCGATCACGGTCGTGCTTTCGGGCAGGGAATCGATCGGCCAGGCCGACCTGGTCCTCTAGCGAGTGCTCAGCCGGGGCGGTTGAGCAGCACTTCGGCGACGTGGCGGCGGCCCCCGGTGCGGCCGAGCTGGACGAAGACGTCGACCGTCTGCTTCACATAATGGTGGACGTCCTCGCGGCTGAGCCGGGTCCCGGCCTGGAGCACGAGCAGGGCGACCTGCTCGACGGCGCCCTCCGCGCTGTCGGAATGGACCGTGGTCATCGATCCCGGATGGCCGGTGTTGACCGCGCGCAGGAAGGCGAAGGCCTCCTCGCCCCTCAGCTCGCCGAGGATGATCCGGTCGGGCCGCATCCTCAGCGAGGCGGCGACGAGGTCGTTGGCGGTGACGTGCGCCTCGCCGAGCGCGCTCCGCGCCGCCAGCAGGCCGATGCCGTTGGCGTGGCGCAAGGTCAGCTCGGGCGTGTCCTCGATCAGGATCAGCCGCTCGCTCTCGGCGATCTCGCGCATCAGCGCGTTCAGGAAGGTCGTCTTGCCGGTCGAGGTGCCGCCGGAGATCATGATGTTCTTGCGCGCCCGCACCGCCTTGGCGAGCATCCCGGCGACGTCGCCCGCCTGGAGCAGGGCGGCGAGCTCGCTCTCGACCTCGGCGCGCTCGAGCCCGGTGCGGACCGCCGTCTCCGCCATCGCGCCGCTCGCGACATAATCGGTGAGGGTGAGATCGGGCTCGACATGCTTGCGAATGGCGAGCGCGAGCGAGCCGCGCGTCGCCGGCGGTCCGACGATCTGGACGCGGGCGCCGTCAGGCAGCGTCGCCGAAAGCAAAGGATGCTCCCGGCTGATCCCCTGGTGCGAGAGGGCCGCGATCTGGCGCGCGAGCCGGGCGAGCGTCGCGTCGTCGAGCGCCGGCGCCTCGTGCCGCTCGATCGCGCCGCCGGTCGTCTCGATCCAGAGCTCGTGGGGGCGGTTCACATAGATGTCGGTGACGTCGGGCCGCTCGAGCATCCCGCTCAGCGGCGCCAGGTAGGAGCGCAGGTAGAGGCCCTCGGCGCGGGCCGGGGCGGCATTGCTCACCGCCGCCGGTCCACGCCGGTGAAATCGAGGTCGCGGGCGACGAACACGCTGATGCTCCTGCCCTGGCGGACGGTCAGGGTCGGCTGCACCTGCTGCGGCTGGGTGCTGGTGAGGCCGCCCCCGCCGCTGCCGGGCAGCAGCAGCACCGGCGCGTTGGCGGCGCCGGCCGCAACCGTGATGCCGACGTCGACCACCGAACGGAGCAGGGCGCCGGCGAAGCGCTCGAAGAAATGGGTGTTGACGTTGGCGCGGATGCCGCCGCGGCCGAGGGGATCGGTCGCCGGCGAGCCGATGTTGATGGTCACCCCGTCGGGCCGGATCAGGCGCAGCCAGTTGACGAAGGCGCGGCGCTGGCCGGGGGCGGCGTCGGCGCGATATTCGCCGACCAGGCGGCTGCCGCGCGGGATCAGCACGCGGCGGCCGTCGAATCCGCGCACGTCCTGCGAGACGATGGCGCGGGCGAGGCCGGGCCGGGTCGAGTTGAACGCGGTCTCCATCACCGCCGGGATCAGCGTTCCCTGCGGGACCGTCGTGGTCCGGTTGGCGAGGACGCCGGCGCGCGAGCGGCCCCCGGCGATGGCGATCGCGGCGCCGCTCGCCGCATCGGCGGCGGGAGTCCCGGCCGCTGCCGCGGGGGCTTCCGCCGCCGCCGCGGGGCCGCCGGCGGTGGTGTCGATGACCAGAGCGGGTTCGGTCGCGACCCGTGCCGGCGGCGGCGGGATCATCTGCTGCGGCGGCCCCGGCTGCGGCACGTAGACGATCTGGGGCTGGCGCTGCGGCGGCGCGGTCGGGATGATGATGCGGGGCGCGGGGGCCGTCCCCTGGGGGACAATGATCTGCGGCGGCTGCTGGAGCATCACCGGCGACTGCTGCGGCGGCAGGAGCAGAGGCGGCGCCGGCGCGACCGCGCCGGTCCGGTCGGTCTGCGCCGTCTGCGGCGGCTCCGCGATCGAGCGTCGCCGCGCGTCGAGCACCAGGAACAGGATCACGGCCGCCGCCACCGCGAGCGCGATCAGCAGCGGCCTCGGCACGCCCTGGCGGGGCAGCGCCACGACCGGGCGGACCCCGTCCTCAACCGGAGTCGGGGAAAGGGTGCGGGGGTCGGTGGCGGGCTTCCGCGCCATCAGCGGCTTCCGGTCTGGACGGGGGCGGCGGCCGGCGTCGCGGGGGTGCGGATCGGCACCCGCCGCGCCTGGGCGACGTCGCGGTCGATCCGGAAGACGAGACGCTGCACCACCGAATCGATCACGAACACGTCGTCGCGCATCATCCCGTTGACCAAGGTCTCCTGGCCGTCCGGGCCGACCCCGTAGACTGCCGGGAGCGGCCGATCCTGGGGCCATTCGATGAAGGTCTGGCGGCCGTCGTCGCCGATCCGGCTGGGGCGCAGCCGCCGCGCGCCGCTGAGCCGGTAGCGGCCCGCCAGCGCCAGCTCGGCGCCGTCGTCGGCGGCGTCCTCACCGGCATCTGGGTAACGGAAGCGCACCGAATAGGCCATCTCGGCCGAGGGACCGGGGAGCGGCACCAGGTCCATCGCATAGAGGCGGGCGTTGGTGATCACGGTCATGTTGGTGGTGACGCCGGACTGCAGTGGCTTGATGAACAGCCGGTCGCCGCGGCGGTTGGCGGTGACCTGCCAGGCGGCGCTGTCGCCCACCGCGACATTCTCGATCTGC
>JAXDPC010000371.1:0-3829 GCA_034668525.1 Sphingomonadales bacterium | reverse complement strand
CGATAGGAAGTTTTGACCGTATAGGCAGGGAGTTGATCAAGCCCAGTCTTAAGCCAATGCTCGAACTCAAGATGCCTCTGTTCGGGTTTCGGATGAAGGGAAGCATACACCGTGATACCCCTTAAATCCCCCTGCTCATCCTTTACAAAGCCAGCCAAAATCAGATGTCTCATGAGGACGTTTGGAAATTTGTCCCAGGCGAAGCGCGTGGCGCTTCCCTGCATAGCTTTCTTCCAAGCACAGTGAAGATTCGATTCGTCAACGAAGACCCGAATGCGTTTCATGGCGCATACCCCGACTCGATCAACCAGTGTCCATATCAAATCTTACTCGAATCAGGAAACCGCACCAATGAGTGGCAGGGTCAGCGCGCGGACAGAATGTCTAGTTATTTTATTGCAACCCCTTCTCTATCAGCCGCCGGATCGCTTCGGAGCGGGAGGGTTTTGGGTCGGGCTGGCTGTCGATCCAGGCGGTGATCGCCGCCTCCAGCTCGGCGGGAATCCGCACAGTCACCGGAGGGTCGCGGCCGGTCCGGGGGCGGCCCGGACGTCTTTTCTCAGTTTCGGCTATTGACCTGCCCCTAGGTTTTGGTGTACCAGAATAGAAGCCGCCGCATGCTTATCGCTTGCTCCCGGCCCCGACCCGCCAACGCACCCCCGCAAGGAGGCGAAGGATGGCTGACGCGCAGCATAAACTGTCGCGCCGTGCGCTGCTAGGCGCCGCGTGCGCGGCGCCTGTCCTGAGCGCAGTCGAAGGGCCCGTGCTGGGCCTTTCCGAAGGGGACTTTTTCGGGCCGGAGCGCGCCGCGCCCTGGCGTGACCTCAGTGTGACCTTCGGCGGGACCGCCTCCCCCTCGTCATTCCCGCGAAGGCGGGAATCCAGCGGGAGTTTGGATCGGGCGGGGAAGAGGCTGGATCCCCGCTTTCGCGGGGATGACGGAAGGAGGTGGACCCGTACTCTCGCCCGCTTCCGCCGCGCCGAAGCGACCCTCGCCGCCCTCGAAGGCCACGCCGACGAGGACGCCTTCGGCCGCGCCCACGACCGGTTCAACGCCGCCCTCCGCCGCCTTCTCGCTTTCCCCGCCCCCGACCTCGCCGCCCTCGCGACCAAGCTCGAGATCGCCGATGAAGCCGAGCTGGCCGACCTCACCTACGCCCCGCCGTCCCTCGCGGCCCTCGCCCAGGACGCGCGCAGGCTGGCCTCCCGCTCATCCTGAGCGAACATCGAGCGCAGTCGAGATGTGGAGCCGAAGGACGCCTCGCCCCCGCCGAAGGCAGAAAATGATCTCACGCAAAGCCTGTCCTGAGCTCAGTTGAAGGGCCGCGAAGCCGCGAAGAAGAAGGAGTTTCGATGCCTGCGGCGCCGGCCTGCCCGCCCTTTTCCTTCGCGTCTTTGCGGCTTCGCGTGAACCAACCCTAACCTTCTTCCCCCCGCCCCCCCGTTCACCATTCCTTTCCGACATTGCGCTATCCCGCCGCGCGTACGGAAAGGATCTCGCATGGGGCCACTCTCGCCGGCGCTCGGCATCCTGCGGGCGCTCCTCCCCTTCCTCTTCTGCGGGGGCTTCCTCGTCTATTTCGTCGGCGTGGAGCGCTGGACCGGCGTGCCGGTCGGCGGCGCGCTGACGCCCACCGTGCTCGGCCTCGGCATCCTCACCTTCCTGTTCGCGATCCCGCTGGTCCTGCGCGTCGCCCGCCTGATGGGTCCGCCGCCGCCGCGCAAGCCCGGGTCCCGGCCCGGTAAAGAGCCGCTCGCCGAGGAGCGCAGCGACTTCGACGCCGACGCCGCGATCGCCCGCTATCTGGCGCGCCGCGAGGCGGGCGGTCTCCCGCCTCCGGCCGCTTCCGCCGCCGTCGTCCCGCCGCCCTCCGGCTTCGGCCGCAAGACCCGCTGAGCGGCCTCGCCGCCGCGCCGCACGCCATCGTCTGCCCCGCCGGTCCCCTCAGTAAACGCGCCGGCCGATCACGTTGCCCGCCGGCGCATAGCGGCAGACCAGATACAGATCCCTGCCGTTGCCGGCGGTGCCGCAGCCGACGGCGGTCGTGCTCCGCCAGATCATCGCCGAATAATGGCCCACCGCCCGCCAGCTGCCGGTCGTGCTCACATCCGGAAAGGTCCCGTTCCGGAAGGCGCTTTTCTCCGCGACCCACAGCTCGGCCAGGGATTCCACCGAATGGTAGCCGACCACGCCGCGGGCGAGGTTTTCCCCGGTCCCGCCCCTGCTCTCGCGCTGCGAATGTTCGAGCCGCCCGCGTTCCGCCAGCTGCCGGGCATATTGCGCCGCGGCGGCGGCGACGCGATCGTCCCAGGCCAGCGGCGGCACGCCGACGAGACCGCGTTCCCGGTTATGGATTGCGAGGATGCGGCCGGCGAGCGCGCCATCCAGGCCGCTGCCGGCGATCGGCGCCGCCGGCTGCGCGGCAGCAGCCGCGAGCGGTGGCGATCCGAGCAGGAGAGTGCCGCCGCACAGGGCCATGGCGCTGACGATCCATGCAGTCACTGCGGCACTCCGGTCATGAGCTGCCGTCGATCCTATGTCCGATGGATCGGCGCCGCACGGCCAAGCTCGACCGAAATGGACCCGGCCCGCTCCGAAACGGATAATCGGAAATCAGGCTCGGCAACGCAGCGCCAGTCGCGCCCTCCGCGCGCCTCGCCGCTTGGCGGCGCGTCTCGCCGACCCTCAAGGTCCTCGACCTACAGGCTCACCCGCCCCTTCCCGCCGGTTTCGCCCCCGCGCCTCCGTCTGCTACGCTCGCGCCCGCCGGCAGCCGGGGGGTGAGTCGCTTATGTCCGCCGAGAGCAATCCGCACGTCCTTGCCTTGCGCGGGGCCTATCGCCGCTGGCGCGAGACCGGAGGCGGCTCGGCCGAAGAGATCCTCGCTCTGTTCGACGACAAAATCGAGATGCGCTCGGTGCTCGCCGCCGATCTCCCCTCCGGAGTCGCCGGCCGCCACGTCGACAAGTCCGAGGCCGCCGATTATTTCGCCGCCCTCGCCCGCGAATGGGAGATGCTCGATTATGTCGTCGACGAGTTCGTCGCCGACGGCGAATATGGCGAGACGGTGGTGGCGATCGGCCGCTGCGCGTGGCGCCACCGCGGGAGCGGCGCGGTGGTCGACACGCCCAAGGTCGACGTCTGGCATTTCGCCTTCGGCAAGGCGGTCCGCTTCACCGAGATGTTCGACAGCCTCGGCTTCGCCCGCGCCGTCGGCGCCGCCTGAGCGCCGTGCCAGGCGATGCCGGCTACCGGGTAGCCGGGCGGCCCTGGCCGGCCGTCTCGCCCGGCGCCGACACCGCAACCATCCCCCGAAAGGCGATCAGAGCCGCCAAGGTGAGCGCCGTCGCCGCGACAAAGAGCAGGCCCGCCCAACAAATCGGCAGGAGCAAGGCGGCAATGGCCGCCGCCTCGATGCCGATGATCGACGACATCAGATAATTGTGGATGGCGGCGGCACCCACGCCGCGGACACGGGGATTCACGCCGCCCGTCGTGGGCAGTTGCGACAGGCGCAGCAGAGGGGCGAGCGCCGGGTCGTCTGCCACCAGTCGCTCGATCCCCTCGACGAGCATTTCGGCTCGGCTGTAGTGGCGATGGAAGGCGACGTTGAACTTGACGATGGCGAGCGCGACCAGCAGGCCGGTCAGGATCAGGGCGGCAAGACCGGCAACGATGGCCGCGCGACCGTCCGGCTCGAGCGGCGCCGGGTCGAGCACGCGATTCAGCATCGCGGCGCCGGCCAGGCCCGCTACGCCCAGATAGGGCGCCAGGATCCACGAACGCTGCGTCTCCTGGAACCGCGCGTGATTCTTGTAATTGTCGAAC
>JAXDPC010000370.1:0-3181 GCA_034668525.1 Sphingomonadales bacterium | reverse complement strand
CGCGATGCTGATGCTGCCGCTCTCGGTGCTGCTGTGGGTGTGTCACGCCTTCGGCTGGGGAACGCTGGGCGTGCTCGCTTTCTCGGCCGAGCTGGTGCGCCAGTTCGACCGCGGCCGCGGGCTGTTCATGGCCGGGTTGGTCGCCGCCTGGCACTGCCTCGCTCTGGCGCCGCCGATCGCCCTGATGCTGCTCTGGCGGAGCAGCGGCTCGCGCGGAGTGACCGCGGACTATCTCAATTTCGACGCCAAGCTCGACTGGCTGCGGATGGCGCTGCGCGACCGCTGGGAATATTTCGACCAGACCTGCCTGGCCTTGACCGGGCTGGTGATCTTCTGGGCGATGGTGAGCCGCAGGATCCACTTCTCGCGCAACCTCGCCGCCTCCGTCCTCTTCCTGTCGCTGGTATTCATGGCGCTGCCGCGGATCGTGTTCGGGTCGGCTTATGCCGACATGCGGCTCGCCCCGTACCTCGTCGCGGTCGCCTTGATCGCGATCCGCTTCCCCGAGGGGATCAGGCCGGGCTTCATGAAAGGCGTCGCCGCGGTCGCGCTGGCCTTCGTCCTCGTCAGGACCGCCGCCGCCACGGTCAGCATGGTCCTCTACGACCGCAGCTTCGACCGCAATCTCGCCGCGCTCGACCACGTCCCGCCGGGCGCGCGGCTGGTCTCCTTCGTCGGCCGCAACTGCCGCGAGCCCTGGGCGATGAGCCGGCTCCTGCACCTTCCCGGCATGGCGATCGTCAGGAGGCACGCTTTCTCCAACGATCAGTGGACGATGGCGGGGGCGCAACTGCTCGACGTCCGCTACCGCGACGCCTGGCCGTTCATGCGCGACCCTTCCGAAGTGGTGACGCCGCGCCCCTGCCGCCGCGAGGTCTGGCTCACCGCCAACGAGGCGATGGCCCATTTCCCGCGCGACGCCTTCGACTATGTCTGGTTGATCGATCCGCCGCCTTTCGACCCCGGCTTCGCGTCCGACCTCCAGCCGATCTGGCGGAGCGGCACCAGCACCCTCTATCGGGTGCCGCGGCCGAAGCTCGATCCCAAGCTCAGGCGAACACCCAGCGCCGGTTGAGCGAGAAGGTCAGCAAGGGCGTCACGAACAGGATCGGGATCACCGGCCACCAGGTCGGCCCGCCCATATGCTCGACCAGCAACCAGACGAAGAATTGGTTGGCGAGGAAGCCGGTGGTGTTGACGGTGAAGAAGCGGGCCGTGCGCAGATGCGGCCGGTCGCGCCCGCCATGGCCGCGAAAGCTGAAGCGGCTGTGGAGAAGATAGCCGACCGCGGTGAAGACGAGATAGTTCAAGGTCATGGAGAGCATCGGCTCGACGCCGAACAGCTCGGCGACGATCCAGTAACCGCCGGCGACGAGCACGGTCAGCAGACCCCCGGTCAGCCCGAAGCGGATCATCTGCGCGAGCAGATCGCGATGTTCCCTCAGCCGCTCCACACCCTCTCCGCCACCCTTGCCCTTTGTCCGCGAGCGATTAAGGCGCTGGGAAGGGCTTGAAAAGCGGGGAAACGGTGGAGGTCGGGTCGCAGAAAGCGCCGGGAGACTGGCTCGGCAGCTTCGTCGACGAACATTGGCGCGCCCTGGTCGGCCTGTTCTGGGTCGGCGCCGCCGCCTGGCTGATCTGGGAGCGATGGAACGGCATCCGCTTCTTCGCGCTCGGCGATACCGACGACAATATGCGGATGATGCAGGTCCGGGCGCTGCTCGACGGGCAGGGCTGGTGGGACCTCAGGCAATACCGGATGAACCCGCCCGACGGCGCGAACATCCACTGGTCGCGGCTGGTCGACCTGCCGATCGCGGCGATCAAGCTGCTGCTGACGCCGCTGATGGGAGGCGCGGGGGCCGAGAAGGTGGCGGTGACGCTCGCGCCGCTGCTGCCGATGGGAGTGACGATGGCGGCGCTGGCCGTCACCGTCCGCCGCCTCGTCCATCCGGCCGCCTATATCGCCGCGATCGGGCTGCTGCTGTGCGCACCTTCCGCGCGGGGCATGTGGGTCCCGCTCCGGATCGATCATCACGGCTGGCAGCTGGCGATGGTCGCGCTGCTGGCGATGGCGCTGACCGATCCGAGGCGCGCCCGCGGCGGCGCCGTCCTCGGCCTCGCCACCGCCGGATCTCTCACCATCGGCCTGGAAATGCTGCCCTATCTCGCGATCGGCGGGGCGGCCGCGGTGCTGATGTGGATCCGGGACCGGGCGGAGGCGAAGCGGCTGTTCGCCTACGGGGCCAGCCTCGCCGGCGCCTGCTGCCTCTCCTGGCTGGTCTTCACCTCCTACGACAACAGCGGGCCCGTCTGCGACGCTTTGTCTCCGGTCTGGCTGTCGGCGATGGTCCTTGCCGGCGGACTGTCGGTGGCGCTCGCCGCATGGTCGCCCGACAACCGCGTCGTGCGTCTGGCCGCCGCCGCGCTGGGCGGCGCCGCCCTGGCCGCCGTCTTCGCGCATATGTGGCCGCATTGCCTCGGCCGGCTCGAGCAGTCGACGCCCGAGCTCGAGCGGCTCTGGCTGCACCGGGTGCGCGAGGCGATGCCGCTCTACCGCCACGGGTGGAAGACCGCCGCGATCACGGCCACCCTCCCAATGCTCGGGCTCGTCGGCTATCTCGCCATGCTGCTGCGCCACCGCCGCGAGCCGGCCAGGCTGATCCCGTGGGCGGCTCTGTTCCTGCTCGCTGCCGCGGCCGCGTCGCTGCTGCTCTGGCAGAGCCGCGCGGGACCGGCGGCACAGCTGCTTTCGATCCCCGGCGCCACCGCCTTCGCCCTGCTCGCGATCGGCTGGTTCATGGCCCGCACGAACATGATCGTCCGCGTGGTGGGAGCGGTCGCCGCCTTCCTGGTCGTCTCGGGGATCGCGACGATGTACCTTACGAAGCAGATCCCGGACCCGCCGGGCAAGAACCGCCCGCTCGTCAACGCCGCCAACAGCCGCTGCCCGACCATGGCCGCGCTGCGCCCGATCGCCCTCCAGCCGAGGGGCAACGTGCTCACCTTCGTCGATCTCGGCCCGCGGCTGATCACGGTCACCCATCACAATGCGATCATCGGGCCCTATCACCGCAATGCGCGCCAGATCATCGACGTGATGCGGACCTGGCGCGGCACCTCCGACAACGCGCTCGCCACCGTGCGCCGCTACCGGATCGACTATGTGCTGATCTGCCCC
>JAXDPC010000369.1:0-8817 GCA_034668525.1 Sphingomonadales bacterium | reverse complement strand
TGCTGGAGAATTTGACTCCGGACGAGGACAGGCCCGCCTTCGTCTTCCCCACCACCTGCCCCGAATGCGGCTCGGACGCGGTACGCGAGGAAGGGGAGGTCGATGTCCGCTGCACCGGCGGGCTGATCTGCCCGGCGCAGCGGGTCGAGCGCCTGCGCCATTTCGTCTCGCGCCACGCGCTCGACATCGAGGGGCTCGGCATCACCCATATCGAGGCCTTCTTCCGCGACGGACTGCTGCAGTCTCCCGCAGACATCTTCCGCCTGACCAAGGAGAAGCTGCTGGCGCGCGAGCGCTGGGCGGAGGTGTCGGCGGCGAATCTGATCGCGGCGATCGACGCCAAGCGCCGGCCGCCGCTCGACCGCTTCCTCTACGCGCTCGGGATTCGCCATGTCGGCGAGGTGACGGCCCGCGACCTCGCCCGCCGCTACGGGAGCTGGGAGGCGTTCCGGGCGATGATCGAGCGCGCGATCGCCGCGCGGGCCGGGACCGGCCAGGCGCTCGGCGAGACCGGCGAGAAGCACAGGAAGCGCCGCAACGACGCGGCCGCCGCGGTGATCGAATGCCCGGGCATCGGCGGCGAGGTCGCCGGAGCGCTGTGCGATTTCTTCGAGGAAGAGCACAACCGGGAGGTGCTCGCGGACCTGTTCGACGCGGGGGTGGAGCCGGCCGATCTCGTCTGGGAGACCAAGCAGTCGCCGGTCTCGGGCAAGACGATCGTATTCACGGGCAGCCTCGAAGCCTTGTCGCGCGACGAGGCCAAGGCGCAGGCCGAGCAGCTCGGCGCCAAGGTCGCAGGGTCGGTCTCCGCGAAGACGGACTTGATCGTCGCCGGGCCCGGCGCGGGCTCGAAGCTCAAGAAGGCGCAGGAGCTCGGCATCGAGGTGATCGACGAAGCGGCGTGGCTGGAGCTGGTGCGCGCCGCGGGGGGATGAGCCTGAAGCCCTCCCCCTCGATGGGGGGGGTTGGGTGGGGGGTGACTCGTCATCTGGGCAGCGTCTCCTCCGGAGACTCCACCCCACCCCAAACCCCTCCGCATCAAGGGGAGGGGCTAACTAGCGCCAGCCCGTCGCCCTTCGCTTGCGCATCACCAGGGTCGGCCAGTCGCCGCGCTCGATGGCGAAGGCCATGCCGAGCCCCTGGCGGCGATAGGCGCCGGCGACCGCTTCGGCCTGGACCGCGAGCAGCCCGGCGAGGATCAGGCGGCCGCCGGGCGCCATCGCCGCGGCGATCGCGGGGGCGAGGTCGATCAGCGGGCCGGCGAGGATGTTGGCGACGACGAGGTCGTAGGGCGCGCGCGCCTGGAGGCGCTCGTGCGCGAGGCCGGGAGCGGCGATCAGCTCCAGCTCACCGACTCCCGTGCCCAGCGTAATGCCGTTGATCGCCGCATTCGCCTCCGCCACCTCGATGGAAACCGGATCGATGTCCGAGGCGATCGCCTTCGCTTCCGGCCAAAGTCTGAGCGCTGCGAAGGCGAGCAGGCCGGTGCCGGTACCGATGTCGGCGAGGCTGGCGACGGCGATGCCCGCCTCCCGGAGGCGGTCGAGCGCGATCAGGCAACCGGTCGTGGTCTCGTGATGGCCGGTGCCGAAGGCGCGGCCCGCGTCGATCTGGAGCGCGACTGCGTTCGCGGGCACCTCGCTGCAATGCTCCGAAGTGTGGACGCAGAAGCGGCCGGCGAGGATCGGCTCGAGCTCGCGCTGGCTCATCCTCAACCAGTCCTCGTCGCCGAGGGGCTCGATTTCGGGTTTCACCGTGGCGGCGCTGGGCACCAATGCCCGGACGGCCGCCACTACCGCCGCGCCCGGCTCTTCCTCGAAATAGGCATCGAGCCGCCATTCGTCCGGGCGGGCTGCGTCGGGCTCGCTTGTCATCAGCACCGGCGGCGGGTCGACTCCCGTTAGCTCCGAGTCGCCGAGCGAGATCGCCTCCGCCTCCGCCTTCGTGCAGGGAAGGCTGACCTTCCAGCTTTCAGCGGACAAAGCTTGCTCCGTTGACGTCGATCACGGCGCCGGTCGCGGACGCGGGGGCGTCGAGGGCGAGCCAGCGGACGGTCTCGGCGACCTCCCCGGCGCTCCCCGGCCGGCCGAGCGGGATGTCGGCGAGGAAGGCGCCGCCGCCGCGGCTGGCGACATAGTCGTCGACCATGCCGGTGACGGTGAAGCCCGGGCAGACGGCGAAGGCGAAGATCCCCTCGCCGGCATAGCCGCGCGCGATGGACTTGGTCATGCCGATCATGCCCGCCTTGGAGGCGGCATAATGCCAGTGGTCGGGCGAGTCGCCGCGATAGGCCGCGCGGCTCGAAACGTTGACGATGCGGCCGCCTTCGCCACGTTCCTTGAAATGCAGGACGGCGAGGCGGCAGAGCTCGGCGGCGGCGGTGAGGTTGATCCGCATCGTCCGCTCCCAGAGCGCGCGCCACGCCTCGTCCGCCTCGCCGATCGGCGCGGCCTCGAAGATTCCGGCATTGTTGACGAGGACGTCGACGCGCCCGCCGAGCCGCTCCAGCGCTGCCGCCCAGATCCGCGCCGCCGCGCCGGCGTCGGAGAGGTCGGCGGCGATCTCGCCCGCGCCGCCGCGGCTCGAATGGCCCACGACCTCGTGCCCTGCGAGCGCGTCGAAGATGGCGCGGCCGATGCCGCGGCTGGTGCCGGTGACGAGGATCTTTGCCATATCAGCGGCGCCCTAGCGCCGGGCCGGCGGCGTGGAAAGGCGGCTCAGATCGAGTAACCGCCGTCGCTGACCCAGCAGGCGCCGGTGGTGAAGCCGGCTTCGTCCGAGAGCAGGAAGGCGACCTGGGCGGCGATCTCGTCGGCGGTGCCGAAGCGGCCGAGCGGGGTCGAGACCGACGCCATCGCCTTGAACGCCGCCGCCTCGCTGCCCATGCTCTTCACCATCTCCTGGAACATGGGCACCGCGGTCCAGATCGCAGTCTCCACGCCGCCCGGCGCGATCGCGTTGACCCTGATGCCGTCGGGCGCCCCTTCCTTGGCGGCGATGCGGGCGAGGTGGATCACGCCTGCCTTGGAGACGGCGTAGGCGCCCATGCCGGCTTCCGCCTTGACGCCCGCCACCGAGGCGGTGAGCACGATCGAGCCGCCGCCGCCGGTCGAGCGGATCGCCCGCAGCGCCGCCTGGAGGGTGAGGAAGGCGCCGTCGAGATTGACGCGCATCACCCGCCGCCAGGTCTCCAAGTCGAGATCGGCGAGAGGGCCGCCCTCGCCGATCCCGGCATTGACGAAGGCATGGGTCAGCCCGGTGAGGTCGGCCGCCGACCAGAGCGCCTCGTCGGCGACGTCGCCGATGATCGGCTGCCGCTCGCACGGAAGGGTGAAGCCGAAATCGCGGAGCTTCACCTCGTCGCGATCGACCAGGATCAGCTTGCGCACCCCCGCCGCCGCGAGCCGCGTCGCCACCGCGGCGCCGATGCCGGAGGCGGCGCCGGTGATCAGGACCTTCGCTTCGGTGAAATCGGGCATTGCCACAAGTGTAGCGGTTATTCGGCAGGATGGGGAGCCCCGCCTGTCACCTGTCCCGCTCGGCATCAGTCCTCGACTTCGCTCGGACCGAACGGGGTGCCGCTCTCTTGCCCCTCAGGCGGCAGCGTCGATGCCGAGCTCGCCGAGCTTGCGGTAGAGGGTGGAGCGGCCGATGCCGAGGCGGCGCGCGACCTCCGTCATGCGCCCGCGATAATGGCCGATGGCGAGGCGGATGACGTCCGCCTCGATCTCCTCGAGCGGACGCAGATTGCCGTCGGGCGAATAGAGGGTGATGCCGGCGCCGTTGGCCATCGCCGCGTTCTGGGATGCGCCGACCAGGCTCTTGGCGTGATAATCGTCGATGCGATTGCCGAAGCGGGCCTCGGTCGCGATCTGCGGGAAGTCGGCGGCGGTGAGGGCGTCGCCGTCGCAGAGCACGGCGGCGCGGAACAAGGCGTTCTGGAGCTGGCGGACGTTGCCGGGCCAGCCGTAGCGCATCAGCACGGCGAGCGCGTCGTCGGTGATCGAGAGGTGGCGCATCCCGGGCTGCTCGGCGATCCGGGCGAGCAGGTGGCGGGCGAGCGCGGGCAGGTCGCTGATCCGGTTGCGGAGCGGCGGGATCGCGACGTGGACGACGTTCAATCGGTAATAGAGGTCCTCGCGGAAACGGCCGGCGGCGACCTCGTCGGCGAGGCGGCGGTTGGTGGCGGCGATCACGCGGACGTCGACATGATGGGTGATCCGGCTGCCGATCCGCTGGATCTCGCCCTCCTCGAGCGCGCGCAGCAGCTTGACCTGCGTCTCGAGCGGCAGCTCGCCGACCTCGTCGAGGAACAGGGTCGAGCCGTCGGCGTCCTCGAAGCGGCCGATATGGCGGTCGAAGGCGCCGGTGAAGGCGCCTTTCTCGTGTCCGAACAGCACCGATTCGACCAGATTGGCCGGGATCGCGCCGCAATTGACCGCGATCAAAGGCCGCTTGGCGCGCGGACTGGCGGCGTGGATGGCCTGGGCGAAAATCTCTTTGCCCGATCCGCTCTCGCCCTCGATCAGGATCGAGCAACGCGCGCGCGCCGCCTTGGCCGCGATCGCGAGCGCCGAGCGGAATTCGGGCGCGGAGCCGACGATCTCCTCGAAGCCGAGCTGCTTGACGATCTTCTCGGAGAGCGGACGCAGCTCGCCGGTGGCCTTGCGCCGGTCGGTGGCGGCGTCGAGCGCCGCGAGCAGCCGGTCGGGCGCGAGCGGCTTGACCAGGAAATCGTTGGCGCCGGCGCGCATCGCCTCGACCGCGACCGAGACCGACGTCTGGGCGGTGAGGACGAGCAGCGGAATTCCGGGCTTCAGGGTGCGGATGCGGGCAATCGTCTCGTGGCCGTCGTCGCCGGGCAGCCAGTGGTCGAGCAGGACGGCGTCGATCTTGGGCTCTTCGGGATCGGTGAGCACCCTCTCGGCGCCCTCGACGTCGGCCGCCCCCCGCACCCACCAGCCGGCGCGCCCGCAGATGGCGCTGACCAGCCGCCGCTGGGCGGGCTCGTCGTCGATCAGCAACAGGCATCGCGTCGGATCCGGCCGCATTCTTGGTCCCTCTTGCCCTGGCTCCGCTGCGCTAGGACATTTGGGTAAAGGTCCGCTTAAGGGCGGCCCGAGGCGGCTTGCCCTTGCGCGCCGGCCATTGGTAAGAGGCCCGCCAACCGGAGACACGGAGAGGGACGACATGGCGGCGGAAGGCGAAGTGCCCGAACGGATGGTGAGGGACCATCGAAGCGGCTACGAAGGCTTCGTCAGCCTGATGAAATGGGGCGCGCTCATCAGCATCATCGTCGCGTTCATCGTCATCTTCCTGATCAGCAACTGAGCCGGCCGGCCGCCCGGTGAAGATCGCGGTCCTCAAGGAGACGGCCGAGGGCGAGCGCCGCGTCGCCGCGACTGCGGAGACCGCGAAGAAGTTCATCGCGCTCGGCGCCGAGGTGGCGGTCGAAGCCGGCGCCGGCCTCTCCGCCTCGATCGCCGACGCCGATTACGAAGCCGCCGGCGCGAGCGTCGCGGCGCGCGGCGACGTGCTCGCCGGCGCCGACGTCGTGCTCGGCGTGCAGGGGCAGGAAGCGGCGGCGCTCGCCGGCGCCGCCCCGGGCGCCCTGGTGGTCGCCATCCTCGACCCCTTCCGGCAGCGCGAGCGGATCGACGGCTATGCCGCGGCGGGGCTTGAGGCGCTGGCGATGGAGTTCATGCCGCGCATCACCCGCGCCCAGTCGATGGACGTGCTCTCCTCGCAGTCCAACCTGTCGGGCTACAAGGCGGTGCTCGACGCGGCCGCCGAATATGGGCGCGCCTTTCCGATGATGATGACCGCGGCCGGGACCATCGCGGCGGCCCGCGTCTTCGTCATGGGCGTCGGCGTCGCCGGCCTGCAGGCGATCGCCACCGCCCGGCGGCTCGGCGCCATCGTCTCGGCGACCGACGTGCGCGCCGCGACCAAGGAGCAGATCGAGAGCCTCGGCGCGAAGGCGATCTTCGTCGAGAAAGTGGCCGGGATCGAAGGCGAGGGCGCCGGCGGCTACGCGACCGAGATGTCGGAGGAGTATAAGGCCGCGCAGGCGGAATTGGTCTCGGCGCATATCGCCAGGCAGGACATCGTCATCACCACGGCGCTGATCCCCGGCCGGCCGGCTCCGCGCCTGATCTCCGACGCGCAGCTGGCGACGATGCGCCCGGGCAGCGTGGTCGTCGACCTCGCCGTCGAGCAGGGCGGCAATGTCGAGGGCGCCCGGCCGGGCGAGATCGCGGAGCGCCACGGCGTCCGCATCGTCGGCCACAGGAACGTGCCGAGCCGCCTCGCCGCCGACGCCTCGGCCCTCTACGCCCGCAACCTCTACAAGTTCCTCAGCGCCTTCTGGGACAAGGAAGCGGGGCGGGTGGTGCTTCCCGACGACGACGAGATCGTGAAGGGGGTCAGGCTCACCCAGCGCGGCGCGGTGGTGCACGAGAGGCTGCTCCAGCCATGATCGCGGTGGCCGCCTTCCTGCTCGTCGCGCTCCAGCCGCCGGCTGCGGCCGTGCCGACCGCGCCGGAGGCCCCCGTGGTCGCCTTTCGCCGCGCGCTGACCTTTGCCGAGCTCGCGCTGCAGGTCGCGCGGCAGCGGATCTGCGCGCGCCCGGCCCGGGAGCGGCGCGTCGCCGCGTTGTACGCGCGCATGAGGGAGTTGTTGACGCGGGCGCGCCCGGCATTCGGCGATATCGGCGAGCCGCTCAGCATCGTCGAGGGGGAGCGGGGCGGCCCGGACTGCGGGCTGTTCGGCCGCTCGGCCGGGGCGGCCGAGCGCCGGCTGGACGAGGCCGAGGCGATCCTGGCCTCGGCGGCGAGGGGAGCGAACTGATGGACTTCATCACCATCCTGTCGATCTTCGTGCTGGCCTGCTTCGTCGGCTATTATGTCGTCTGGTCGGTGACGCCGGCGCTGCACACGCCCTTGATGGCCGTGACCAACGCCATCTCGTCGGTGATCGTCGTCGGGGCGCTGATCGCGAGCGCGGCGGCGAGCGAGTCGCTCGGCGGGTCGACCTCGAGCTGGCTCGGCCTCCTCGCCGTGGTGCTGGCGAGCGTCAACATCTTCGGCGGCTTCGCCGTCACGGCGCGCATGCTCGCAATGTACAGGAAGAAGGAGCGGCGCTGATGGAGCATCACGGCCCGGCCGCGCCCGCCTGGGTGATGCTCGCTTATCTGGTCGCGGGCGTCTGCTTCATCCTCGCGCTGCGCGGCCTGTCGAGCCCGGAGAGCAGCCGCCGCGGCAACCGCTTCGGCATGATCGGCATGGCGATCGCGGTCGCCACGACCCTCTTCACCTACGCGCAGGCGCCCTGGGACGGGACCTCGCTCTACTTCGACGCCTATCTGAGAGACACGCTCCACAATCTCGCCTGGATCGGCGGGGCGATCGCGATCGGCGCTCTGATCGGGCTGGTGACGGCGCGGCGAATCGCGATGACGGCGATGCCGCAGCTCGTCGCGGCCTTCCACAGCCTCGTCGGCCTGGCGGCCGTGCTGGTCGCGGCCGCCGCCTATCTCAACCCGGAGGCGTTCCACATCGCCGAGGGAGGCGTGATCCATCCGGTCAGCCGGGTCGAGATGGGGCTCGGCGCGGCGATCGGCGCGATCACCTTCTCGGGCTCGGTCATCGCCTTCCTCAAGCTGAACGGCAACATGTCGGGCAAGCCGATCCTGCTGCCGCTGCGGCACGTCATTAATCTCGGCACGCTGGCCGCGATCCTCGGCCTGATCGCCTGGTTCACGCAGGACCAGAGCCCCTGGGTGTTCTGGACGCTGACCGGGCTCGCCTTCCTGATCGGCTTCCTGCTCATCATCCCGATCGGCGGCGCGGACATGCCGGTCGTGGTCTCGATGCTGAACAGCTATTCGGGCTGGGCGGCGGCCGCGATGGGGTTCACGCTGCAGAATTCGGCGATGATCATCACCGGCGCTTTGGTCGGCTCGTCGGGCGCGATCCTCTCCTACATCATGTGCCGGGCGATGAACCGCAGCTTCATCTCGGTGATCGCGGGCGGGTTCGGCGGGGATGCGGTCGCGGGCGCCGGCGGCGGCGCGACCGACCGGCCGTGGAAGCGGGGCTCGGCCGAGGACGCCGCCTTCCTGATGAAGCAGGCCGAGCAGGTCATCATCGTCCCCGGCTACGGCATGGCCGTCGCCCAGGCCCAGCACGCGCTCCGGGAAATGGGCGACCTGCTCAAGAAGGAGGGCGTCGGCGTCAAATATGCGATCCACCCGGTCGCCGGCCGCATGCCCGGCCATATGAACGTACTGCTCGCCGAGGCGAACGTGCCCTATGACGAGGTGTTCGAGCTCGAGGACATCAATTCCGAGTTCGCCCGCACCGACGTCGCCTTCGTGATCGGCGCCAACGACGTCACCAACCCGGCGGCCAAGACCGACAAGAGCTCGCCCATCTACGGCATGCCGGTGCTCGACGTCGAGAAAGCGAAGACCGTCCTGTTCATCAAGCGCTCGATGGGCGGCGTCGGCTATGCCGGCGTCGACAACGAGCTCTTCTACCGCGACAACACGATGATGCTGCTCGCCGACGCGAAGAAGATGGTCGAGGAGATCGTGAAGTCGCTCGGGTAGGTCCGGGGGGCCTGGCCTACCTCATCCGCTCATCCTGAGGAGGGACTGAGCCCGGCGAAGGCCCGTCTCGAAGGACCATGTGTGTCCTTCGCGACGCCGCTTCGACTTCGCTCAGCGGCTCCTCAGGATGAACGGGTGCGGTGCTGGTCCGTACGGGCCGGATCAGGCCAGCGCGCGCTCGACCAGGTCGGCGACGTCGAGATCGA
>JAXDPC010000368.1:0-4231 GCA_034668525.1 Sphingomonadales bacterium | reverse complement strand
ATAAACTGCCGGCGCGCCTCGACGGTCTTGTGCTCGACCGCCGCGCGAATCGCCGCGTCGTCGATATCGACGCCGGCGGAGGTAAGGTCGCCGAGCAGCTTGCGGATCACGTCCTCATCGCCTGCTTCCTCGAAATCGGCGCGGATCACGTCCTTGGCATAAGCGTCGGCCTCGGCGTCGGTGAGGCCCATCTGCCGCGCCGCCCACAGGCCGAGCAGCTTGTTGCGCCGGGCGACGATCCGGAACTGCATGTCCTGGTCGCGCGAATATTTGGTCTCGAAGGCCCGCTCGCGATCGTCGAAGGTGGTCATGTCGCTCCCTTGCTCTGTCCGGACTCAGATAGGCGCGGCGGCGGGGCCGTGCAACGGCGCAGCCTGCTGACAGGCGCGCCCCGCTGTGCAAGTGTCGGACCAGGGAGAGACCCATGATCGCCTTGACGCTCGCCGCCGCCCTCGCAGCGGCGGTTCCAGCCGACGAACCGCCGCCGCCGCCCGAGCTGACCACCGCCGCCGCGGCCTGGCAGAGCTGCATCCAGGACCGGGTCGACGAATCCAGCGCCGGGGAAAACCCTCGGGCGGTCGCGCGGGCGATAGCGATCGCCTGCGAGGCGAGCGCGCAGGCGCTCCTCGCCGCCCATCGTCAGTGGGTCGAGGGCTCAGCCCTCACGGAACGCGAGAAAAGAAGCTCGATCCGGGCCGCCGAGCGCAACGTCGCCGGCATGCCGCGCATGATCGAGATGATGCTCCGGGCCTCGCGCGACGATTGAGCGGGTGGGGACAATTGAGCGGTGGGGACAGTTAGTTTTCCGCACCGCCTTTTCGTATCGAGCAGGCAGGACGGAAAGTAACTGTCCCCTCACATCGTCACGACCAGCTTCCCGACCGCCTTGCGCGCGGCCATGTGAGCGATCGCCTCGCCGCCGCGGTCGAGCGGCCAGGTCGCGCTGACCTTCGGCGCGATCTTTCCTTCCTCCCAGAGGCGGAACAACGTCGCGATATGGGCGGCGTTCGCCTTGGGGTCGCGGGCGGCGAAGGCGCCCCAGAAGACGCCGCAGACGTCGCAGCTCTTGAGCAAGGTGAGGTTGAGCGGCAGCTTCGGGATGCCGGCCGGGAAGCCGACGACGAGATAGCGCCCTTCCCAGGCGATCGACCGCAGTGCAGGCTCGGCATAGTCGCCGCCGACCGGATCATAGACGATGTCGGCCCCGTCCGGCCCGACCGCATCCTTGAACTGCTGCGCCAGGGCCTTCGAGGCATCCTTGTCGAACGGCCCGCGCGGATAGACGAGGGTCGCATCGGCTCCGGCGGCACGTGCGGCCTCGGCTTTCTCGTCCGACGAAACCGCCGCGACGACCCGCGCGCCAAAAGCCTTGCCGAGCTCCACCGCTGCGAGGCCGACGCCTCCCGCGGCGCCCAGCACGAGGAGGGTCTCGCCTTCCACCAGCCGGCCGCGGTCGAGCAGCGCGTGGATCGAGGTCGCATAGGTCAGGATCAGCGCCGAGCCCTCCTCGAAGCTGCGCGCCTCCGGGAGCCTCAGCGCCATCGCCGCCGGGACCAGCACCTTTTCCTGGAGCCCGCCATGGCCGATCATCGCGATGACGCGGTCGCCCTCGCTCCACCCGGAGACGCCCTCCCCCACCGCCTCGATCACCCCGGCAATCTCGCCCCCCGGCGCGAACGGCCGCGGCGGCTTGAACTGATATTTGTCCTCGATGATCAGCACGTCGGGATAGTTGATCGCGCAGGCGCGCACGCTAACGAGCAGTTGCCCGGGGCCCGGCTCCGGGTCGGGCAGGTCGGCGAGCTCGAGCGTCTCCGGCGGGCCGGGTGCGGTAGAAAGGAGGGCCTTCACATTCGCTCTCCCAAGAGTAGCTCGACCCCCATGTCCCGGGCGGCGCGCGCCAGGGAGCCATCCAGGGTTGCCAGCGGAAGCCGACGGCGGTGGGCCAGCTCAAGATAGGCGGCATCGTAGAGCGACAGCCGCTTTTCCCGCGCCAGAGGCAACATCACAGTGACGACGCGACCTTCGTCGAACTCGTCCACCTCTACGTTCAGATTGCCTAGCCCGATGATGAACTCGTTAGTTCGATCGGCCGAAGCACGAAGCCTTCGCTCTCCGCGCAACAGGGCACTGACCACCTCCAGGAGCCAGTGCTGCGGAACCTTTATGCCTTCTTCGAACGCCCGACGTGCAATTGCTCGGACGTCTTCCGTCGCCTCGTCCTCGAAATGCCACGCAAGGGTCGCGGAGGCATCTAGCACGAAGCTCATTCGTATTTCCGACTTTCTCTGAGGAGCTGGGCGATGGTGAGATCAGGACCGAGCCTTATGTCGTGCTTCTTGCGATAGGCCTCCCACTCCTCCCATGACTTCAGCCGCTCTTCGGGAGTCAGCTTCGGTTTCGCAGCCGGGATCAACTTGGCTACCGCTCGGCCGTGGCGACTGATGGTGATGCTCTCTCCCGCTTCCGCGCGGGCTAGAAGCTCCGAAAAGCGTGCCTTGGCGTCGGCTACGCCGAATTCAGTTGAGCGCGCGTCCATTCTGACTCTTCTTTGAAAAGTTCTGGTCATAAATGGAGGGATTCCGGCGGGCCGTCAATGTCAGTGCGCGGCCTGCGGGAAGACGGGGAGCTTGGCGATATCGGCCGGCTCGTGCTGGATGATCACGCGGGCGCCGAGGTTGCGGGCGATGCGGTCGAAGCGGTCCATCGAGGCGAGGCTGTCGGCGCGGTTGTGGTTGAACGGCGGCACGCCGCGATTCTCGACCTGCTCGGTGAAGTGATAAGTGTCGCCGGAGAGCAGGACCGGCCCCGAGGCGAGCCGCACCAGCAAAGCGTAATGACCCGGCGTGTGGCCCGGCAAGGTCAGCATCACGACGCTGCCGTCGCCGAACACGTCGTGATCCCCGGTGACCGGCTCGATCCGGCCGCCGCCGGTCAGCCAGTGGGCCAGGCCGCGCGCCGAATCCTCGTCGACCGGCGGCGTGGCGCGCAGGAGATCGAGGTCGCCGCGGCCGATCAGCAGCCGCGCCTGCGGGAAGCGGCCAGCCTGGCCGACATGGTCGAAATGCCAGTGGCTGATCCCGATCACCCCGATCTGCTCGGGCCGGACGCCGATCTGGCGGAGCTGGTCGACGATGCTGCGCTCGAGGCGCAGCGACTGCGCCGCGTTGGCGAAGGGATGGCCGATCAGAGCGTCGGTCAGGCCCGTGTCCCAGAGCATATAATGGTCGGCGTGGCGGATCAGGTAGCAGCTGCCGACGACCCTTTTCGGCCCCGGCGGATATTGGAAGGTGTCGGAGAAGAAGGCGCCGTACTGGTTGATCGTGAACTCGCCGCAATCGAGCCGCCACAGCGACAGGGGCGCGGGCTGGGTGGCGCGTTGCGCCTGCGCAGGCTGCGCGGCGGCGGGCCCGGCAGCGATCAGCCCGAGAGAAACGGCGGCCGCGGCGACGATCTTCTTCATCTGCTTCCCCCCTGACGAGGATTCGTCAGCTTTCGTAGCGCGCCGTCGTCTTGGCCGCCACCTCCTCGGCGGTGACGTCGGGCGCCAGCTCGATCAGCCGGAACGGGCTCTGGTGGTCGGGCCGGTGGAAGACGCAGAGATCGGTGACGATCATGTCGACGACGTTCTTGCCGGTCAGCGGCAGCGTGCATTCCGGGATGAACTTGGCATCGCCGCTCTTGGCATTGTGCTCCATCACGACGATGATCTTCTTGACCCCGGCGACCAGGTCCATCGCCCCGCCCATGCCCTTGATCATCTTGCCGGGGATCATCCAGTTGGCGATGTCGCCATCTTGCGAGACCTCCATCGCGCCGAGCACGGTGAGGTCGATATGGCCGCCGCGGATCATCGCGAAGCTGTCGGCCGACGAGAAATAGCTCGACGAGGGAAGCTGCGAGATGGTCTGCTTGCCGGCGTTGATCAGGTCCGGATCGACCTCGTCGTCATAGGGGAACGGCCCGATGCCGAGCATCCCGTTCTCGCTCTGCAGCGTCACCTCCATCCCCTCGGGAATGTTGTTGGCGACCAGAGTCGGGATGCCGATGCCGAGATTGACGTAATAGCCGTCCCTCAGCTCCTTCGCGGCCCGCGCGGCCATCTGGTTGCGGTCCCAGGGCATCAGCGATTTCCTTCTTGGGGGGCGGGCCAGCGGCGGTCCGCCGGGAAGACATCGTCCACGCCGCCGCGCAGGCCCGAGCCGTAGACGGGGTTGGAGAGGATAAACCA
>JAXDPC010000367.1:0-5030 GCA_034668525.1 Sphingomonadales bacterium | reverse complement strand
GAGGAGAAGATCGTCCAGCATAGCGACCTCAAGGAAAGGAGTAGGCTGCTGCGCCGATTCCGGGGGCACGCGGCGACTCTCCTCAATCTCATTCGGCCTGAGGTCCAGTCCTCAGCTCGGGTTGGAGGCGACGGGGAATCCGGGCGGCGATCCGTTCCGGCCGTTGCGCCATGACTGCCAATCTCCTGTGAAGCGTCGCCGCCCCTTCCGGCTGGGGTGATGGCCGACTGTTCAGTGAGGCACCTCGGCTAAGCGCGTTGGCCGGCGTCGATCGCGGCGGATAGTGGGGAGCGCATGCATATCCCTTTGGGCGATCCCTGCGGCCGCTTTTGACTAATTCCGGTCACCGTCCCCAGCCCGTGGCGAGAAGGGTGGGGCGGTGCCGAAGCACCGCCCCTGAAGTAAGCAGCGGAAGACGTCAGGCCGCTTCGTGGAGTCTCTCGAACGGCTCACCGCTCTCCGCTTCCGAGTTGCCGGCTTCCCTCTCCGGCTCAGCCTCCTCCCTGGGCGGGCCACCTTCGGGCGAAGCCTCCTCCCAGGGCGGCGTGTCGTCGGAAGCGGCCGCGACCTGCTCCGGCGCCGGCGCGAACCGCATCGGCTCGGGCAACCAGGCGAGCGCCCGCTTCTTGACCTTCTTGGGTGCTACGGAGCCTGCGAAGATGCGCTCCGCGGTCTCGCTGAGCTCCGCCTTCTTCGACTTCGAATAGCCGCAGGCGAAGACGGCGCCGCCGATCTCCTCGAGCGCGGCCAGAGTCACGCTCTTGGGCACCCGGTCGAAGAAGTTGGCACCAGTCGGCCGCCACCATTTCGCGACGTCGATCCCGAGCAAGCGACCGAGATGATCGTGGAAGGGACAGGTTCGTGCGTCCGGAAGGTTGAGGCTCGCTTCCAGCGTTCGTGCGACCGCATGGCCAAGCCAGGCCGCTCGCGCCTCGTCCGGGAGGGCCCGGAAGGCGTCGAACCGGCCGGCGCGCGTGTCCGCCGCCGTCCAGCTGCGGTCAAGCGCCTCGGCGGCTTCCGCGCGGGCGCGGGTCGCCGCCGCGTCGGGCGTCTTGAAGCCGAACACCGGGTCGGAGGGCGGCAGTGCGACGAGCGAGGATCCGCTCTTCTCCGAAGAGCAACCCGCCTCGCGGTCGATCATCAAGAAGATGGCGAGATCCAGCGCCAGCCCCGGATCGGCCGCGACATGGACGGCGAGGATGTCGCGCCGCTGGATCGCGAGCTCGTCGGCGAGCGCTTGCGAGAGCGAGACCTGCTTGACCGGCGGCTCCACCAGGACGACCGGCGCCTCCTGACGGTCGCCGCCCGGGTCGGACCCGCCGGATGCGATCGACTCCTCCGGCTCGTCGGACGGCTCGACATAATAGCTCGCGTCGAGGCGAGGCTGCCCGGTCTCGTCGAGCAGCATGAAGGTGCCGACGCGGGGCTTCAGCTCGTCGGGGATCACCGGCGGCTTGGCTGTGATCGCCTCGAGTCGGGCGCCGATCTCCCGCACCCGTGCCTCGGCCGCCTCGCGTTCTTCCTCGGCGGTCTCCTCGTCCTCGAGCCGCCCGATCAGCTCCTCGGTCTCGGCTTCGAGGGCGTCGACCTCCGCGCTCTCCTCATCCGACAGCGGCGGTGCCTCGAGCGGAACGCGTTGCAGGCCGCGGGTGACCTCGTAGCCAGCCCAGCTCTCCAGCGTCGGCCGAACGAAGGCGAGGCCGGACGAAGCGGCCGTCTCGGCGGCGAGCGCCTCCAGCTTCTCGGTCGCGAGCCGCTCCAGGAGCGCAATGTCGAGCCAGCGCGCGCCATCCTCGTCCGAGAATAGGTCGCGCTCGATCCGCCCGCCGGCCGCCGCGTAGGCCTCCTCGCCAACGAACTTCGCCCGACGGTCGCTCGCGCTCACCGTCGCCTGGGTCATCATGCGGCGAATGCTGTCGGGGTGCTGAGCCATGTAGCTCCTGCTCACCTGCTCGAACACGAACGCCTGCCGCTCCTGGTCGGGGGTCGCGGCATAAGCCTTGGCAACGTCGAGCGTGATCTCGCCGGCGCCAAGCGCGTCGAACACGACGGGCGCGAGGCTCGCCAGCCGCAGCCGCCCCTCGACGAACCGGACGGTGAGCCCGAACCGCCGAGCGATGCCCTCGACGTCCGCGCCCTGTTCGATCAGCTGCTGGAAGGCCAGGCATTCGTCGGCTGGATTCATGGCGAGCCGTTGGAAGTTCTCGGCGAGTCCCGCCTCCTGCGCCGCGGCCGGTCCGCTGTCGATTACGAGACAGCACACCTCGTGGTCCGCCAGCAGCTTTCCTTCTTCAGCGAGACTGGCGAGAGCCCGGAAGCGGCGGCCGCCCGCCTCGACAGTGAAGCGGCCCTTCGGCTTCTTCGCGGGCGCGACCACGAGGTTCTGCAGAAGCCCCCGCGCCTCGATGTCCGCCTTCAGCTGAAGGTCGGCCTGCTCGTCGGTGGTCCGCCGCACATTACGCGGCGAAGGCATCAGTTTGTTGAGAGGTATCGTCCTGATCATCGCAGGTCTCCGGATGAGAGCCGGTGCGGCCTTTCCGCACTCCGTCGCTCGACCGACGCCCGCCTTCTCTCCTCCCGGCACAGCTCACGGGGCTTTCGGATCGCTCAGGACGCTCTTCAGCGGCGGACGTTGTCACCCGCCGCTCGTGACAGGGTGCCGAATACTTGACGACGCTAATCGGCTCCGGCGGGGCCATCGCGCCGCATGTGCAACGGACCAGCGGTCATTACGGAACCCTCCTCGCGAGAAGCTTCGTCTGCCGACAACCGATGGTCGTGGATGCGAGCCTGCGTTGACCGCAGAAAAGAGCCGTGGGACAGTCGTCAATCACACAGCCGACCTTGAGGCGTTCACTCGAGCATTCCATGCAGTGCCTACAGAACATTGATTGGGGAGATGTGCCCACGTGGATCGGGGCAATCGGCACTGTTTTGGCCGTATTGGCAGCGATATACGCTGGCGTACAGGCGAAGCGGGTATACCTCATCGAGCGACGGAGAGATCACCAAGCAGAAGATGATCGCCGACGTACGCAAGCTATTGCAATCAGTGGATGGGTCACTGAGTCAACGGGACACTCAGCCGCCTCGGAGTGGCCCATACTTGCGATAATGAATGCCAGCACCCTTCCCGTGTATGATTTAGTAGCCGAGGTAACCAGATCCAACGGCACTGCCGTGATTTCAGAAAAATTCCATAGCGTCGCCCCTGCGCAATCAGCCTTACAGCGACCTTTGATCCTGCAGGAAAGCGCCATCGGCGGAGAACCGCTGCTGGTCTCCCTGACTTTCCGCGACGCTTCTGGTCTGATCTGGTGCCGTGACAGCCATGGCAGGATCTCAGAGTTAGCCGGGTCACCGACAGACGCACCCGTAGGGCGATAACTGGTTCCATGGACGCGGGGACATTCATCATCCGCCTGCGGGATGGCAGCCTCACGGCTCCCGAGATCATCTCTCGCCTTCCATGGCTCGCTGCCCGAACCCTCACAGAATTCGCCGAACTAGCTGATCTGCCATCGCCCCGATTCGGGGCAGTTGACGATCCATTAGCGCGCCACGCGAGTACGAGCTTTCACCAGCGGGCAGGCACGCTAACTCCGGCTTTGGAAGGCTCGATCAACGGAATAGCCGCTGGAAGGGTTGTGAAGCTCGTCCATCAGCCGAATCTTTTCGCCTACACGAAGCTGATCGGCCAGTTCGCAGCGGCCGCCTTGCTGAGCGAGCGGCTCCACGGCGCGACCCCCGTTTTCGGATTCATCGACTACGATGTGGTTAGCAACGAGCGGTTCCGGAGAGCTTTGCTCCCCGATGTCACGGGAGCCAAGGGAACAGTCCGCATTCAGCTTCCGGCCGCCGCTATGAAACATCGTACTCAGATCGCAAGCCGCTCGCCGCCGCCCGATCACGAATGGGCCGTCCGCGTCGGCCAAGAGGTATCGCGGATTGTTGGCGGATATCGGAAAGCGGGAGTCCAAGTTATCGGCGAAGATATAGAAGCGGAACTCTGTCGCGATCTGGTCATGGCGACTGAACGGGCCGCAAACTTGGCAGACTGCTGCGCAATACTCCTTTCACGTTTCATCAACGGGCGACTCGGCCTGGATATACCATTCGTGCCAATGAGCGTGTTGTGGGAGGCTGCCGCGACAGACCATGCACATCTCGCATGCGATCCAGCGGTAGGAAGAGCGTTGAAGTCGGCCCGTCTACTTCTCGCGTCATACGGGGTTGAGGTGGTCAGCCGGGATTCCCCGGGGTTGCCTTGGTGGGGAATCTGCATGTGCGGATCGCGCGCGGCACTAAACGTTGACGGCAGCTTCACGAACCCATGCAGCCATTGTGGGCGGTCTGAGGGCGTAGTTTCTCAACGCTCGAAAGCCGAATCCATCCAGTCTAGCGCCCCGACCATCCTCTTGCATAATTTGCTGAACATGTCCGGCTTCGGCTTCGGAGCGGGCGTAAGTCACCTAGGGAGCGCCGATCACATCCTTCTGCACTCGCTCGCGATGTCGCTAGCCGGATTGAATCCGCTCCCGCAATGGCTCTGGCGCTGCGACGGCCCGTTCCATTCGACTCTAGAAGCACATCACGTGGAGATTCACCGCGAATCGATTCGGCTTGTTCTGTCGGGTGATGCTGGGTTTCCCTTTTTGGATGCTTGCCTGGGCCCCACGGGCGTCATGGCGGCCATACGAAGCAAGGTCTTTTGAAAGGAAGGGAATGCGCGGCCGGTACCACGCAGTAACATTTGATCTCTGGAACACGATTTTCCGGGAAGTTGCGAACGCAGTCGCGCTCGAGCGCGCCCGCAGAGTCGTAGCCGCCCTGGCTGATTGCGGGCTTCATGTTTCGGAATCCACTGCCCTCGATGCTGTCAGGGCAGCGTGGTCGGTCCATCGTTGTATGTGGAGGGCCGGCGAGCTTTGCACCATTAGCCAGGCTGCAGAGGCAGCCCTAGAGGCGCTGGAAGTTCCTGCTTCTGCCGGAACCGTTATGCCTGTCGCGAACGCCCTGCAGTGGATGCT
>JAXDPC010000366.1:0-5697 GCA_034668525.1 Sphingomonadales bacterium | reverse complement strand
CCGCGGAGCACTAGATGCGACTCGGCGCCCTGATCGGCAGCGGCGACGATTCACCTGTGACCGGCTTCGCGATCGACCACAGGAAGGTCGCCCCGGGCACCGTCTTCGGCGCCTTTCGCGGCCAGCGTTTCGACGGCGAGGACTTCATTCCCGACGCCGTCGCCGCCGGCGCGGTGGCGGTGGTCGCGCGGCCGCAGGCGCGGGTCGAAGGCGCCGTCCACGTCGCCGAGGAAGAGCCGCGGCGCGCCTTCGCGCGGCTCGCGGCGAAATTCTTCGCGCCCTTCCCGAAGACCGTGGCGGCGGTCACCGGCACCAACGGCAAGACCTCGACGGTCGAGCTGACCCGCCAGCTCTGGCGGATGGCGGGGCACCGCTCCGCCTCGATCGGGACCCTAGGGGTCACCACCTCCGACGATCAGGTCTCCACCGGCCTCACCACGCCCGACATCGTCACCTTCCTCTCCAACATGGCCGGCCTCGCCCGGATGGGCATCGGCCACGCCGCCTTCGAAGCCTCCAGCCACGGCCTGTCGCAGCACCGGACCGAAGGGCTGCCGGTGCAGGCCGCCGCCTTCACCAATCTCAGCCGCGACCATCTCGATTATCACGAGACGATGGAGGCCTATTTCGAGGCCAAGATGCGGCTCTTCGCCGAGGTCGTCGCGCCGGACGGCGCGGCGGTGATCTGGATGGACGATCCGAAGTCGGAAGAAGTCGCCCGGCGCTGCCGCGCGCGCGGCCTCAGCCTGCTCACCGTCGGCACCACGGGCGAGACGCTGCGGCTGGTCTCGCGCGAGACGACCGAGCTCGGCCAGAAGCTCGTGGTCGAGGCCGAAGGGGAGCGCCACACCGTCACCCTCGCCTTGATCGGCGCCTATCAGGCGGCCAACGCCCTCACCGCCGCCGGTCTCGTCATCGCGACCGGGGGCGGGACGAAGCAGACTCTGTCGAACCTTTCGCGGGTGCACCCGGTCCGCGGGCGCCTCGAGCGGGCGGTGATCACCCGCGCAGGCGCCCCCGTCTATGTCGACTATGCGCACACCCCCGACGCGATCGAGAGCGCGATCGAGGCCTTGCGCCCCCACACCGCCGGCCGGCTGATCACCGTTCTCGGCGCCGGCGGGGACCGCGACGCCGGCAAGCGGGCGGGGATGGGGGCCGCCGCGCAGCGTCTGTCCGACCTCGTCATCGTCACCGACGACAATCCGCGCGGCGAGGATCCCGCCGCGATCCGCCGCGACATCCTGGCCGGCGCTCCCGGCGCGCGCGAAGTCCCGGATCGGCGCGAGGCGATCGCCGCCGCTCTCGCCGAGGCGCGCGACGGCGATATCGTCCTCCTCGCCGGCAAGGGCCACGAGCAGGGCCAGATCGTCGGCGACCGCATCCTCCCCTTCGACGACGTCACGGTGGCCCGGGAGTGCGCGGAGTGAGCGTCCTCTGGACCTCCCAGGAGATCGCGGAGGCCGTCTCCGGGGCCGCGTCGGAGGCCTTTTCCGTCTCCGGCGTCGCCTTCGATTCGCGCGAGATCGGCCCCGGGGACCTGTTCGTCGCGCTCAGGGGCGAAGCGACCGACGGCCACCGCTTCGTGGACCAGGCCTTTGCTGCCGGCGCTGCCGGCGCGGTCGTCTCGGAGCCGGCCGATGGCCCGCATGTTCTGGTCGGCGACACCAGTGCCGCCTTGAACGCCCTCGGGCGGGCGTCGCGCGCCCGCTCCTCGGCGAAGATCGTCGGCGTCACCGGCTCGGCCGGCAAGACCGGCACCAAGGAGGCGCTCCACGCGGCGCTCGACCGGGCGGCGCCGGGGCGGGCGCATCGCTCGGTCAAGAGCTACAACAACCATACCGGGGTCCCGCTCAGCCTGGCGCGGATGCCGCGCGACGCCCGCTTCGGGGTGTTCGAAATGGGCATGAACCATCCGGGCGAGCTCGCCGCCCTCACCCGGCTGGTGCGTCCGCACGTGGCCATCGTCACCACCATCGCTCCGGCGCACCGCGCCTTCTTCACGAGCGACGAGGCGATCGCCGACGCCAAGGCCGAGATTTTCGAGGGGCTGGAGGGCGGCGTCGCTTTGGTGCCCTACGACAATCCGCATTGCGAGCGGCTCGCCGCGGCGGCGCGGCACCACGCGGACCGGATCGTCACCTTCGGCTTCGGCGACGGCGCCGACATCCGCGCCACATATGCGGTCCGCGCGCCCCGCGGCGGCACGATGGTCACGGCCAGCCTCGGGGAGACGCAGCTGAGCTACACCGTCTCCCAGCCCGGCGACCATTGGGTGGCGAATTCGCTGGCCGTCCTCGGCGCGGTCGACGCGGTGGGCGGCGATCTGGCCCAGGCGGGCCTCGCGCTGGCGGACCTGCCGGGTCTCAAGGGGCGCGGCGAGCGCCATCGCGTCCCCGTCGGCGGCGGCGAGGCGCTGCTGATCGACGAGAGCTACAATGCCAATCCGGCATCGATGGCGGCGACGCTGGAGACCTTCGCCGAGGAGAAAGTGGCAGGCCGCCGCATCGCCGTCCTCGGCGCGATGCGCGAGCTCGGCGACGGGACGGCGGCGTTTCACGCCGGCCTTGCCGCCCACGTCGAGGCGGCGGGGATCGACTATGCGGTGCTGGTCGGCGAGGAAATGTCGGCGCTTGCAAAAGCCCTTGGCCGGGGCGTGGAAATGGCGCATGTCGGCGACGCGGCCGCGGCTGCCGGCCTGGTCCGCGAAGCGATCGGGCCGGGGGACGCGATACTCGTCAAGGGATCCAATTCCGTCGGACTTGCCGCTCTCGTCGAGGCGCTGGCAAGCTGGAACGACCGATGATCTTGTGGCTATCAGAGCAGCTCGACTTCGCGGGCATCTTCAACCTCTTCCGCTACATCACATTCCGCGCGGGCGCCGCCACCGCGACCGCCTTGATCATCGGCCTGCTGATCGGCCCGAAATTCATCGGCTGGCTGCGCATCCGCCAGGGCAAGGGCCAGCCGATCCGCATCGACGGGCCGCAGTCGCATCACGCCAAGCGCGGCACGCCGACCATGGGCGGGCTGATGATCCTCACCTCGCTGACCGTGTCGATGCTGCTCTGGATGGACTTTTCGAACACCTATCTGTGGGCGTGCCTGTTCATCACCGTCGGTTTCGGCCTGATCGGCTTCCTCGACGATTACGAGAAGGTCTCCAAGCGCCACCACAAAGGCGTTTCGGCGCGGACGCGGCTGCTCGCCGAGTTCGTCGTCGCCGCGATCGGCGTCTCGATCATCACCTGGGGCGCCGGCACGGAGCTCTACATCCCCTTCTACAACGGTCCGGTCGTCGATCTCGGCTGGTTCTACATCGTCTTCGCCTCGTTCGTCGTCGTCGCCTTCGGCAATGCCGTGAACCTGACCGACGGCCTCGACGGGCTCGCGACCATGCCGGTCATCATCGCCAGCCTCGCCTTCCTGATCATCTCCTATCTGGTCGGGAACGCCGTTTTCTCTTCCTATCTCGGCATCCCCTTCGTTCTCGGCGCGGGCGACCTCACCGTGTTGTGCTCGGCGATCGTCGGGGCCGGCCTCGCCTTCCTTTGGTTCAACGCGCCGCCGGCCGCGGTCTTCATGGGCGACACGGGCAGCCTCGCCCTCGGCGGCGCGCTGGGAGCCATCGCGGTCTGCACGCAGCACGAGATCGTGCTGGGCATCATCGGCGGCCTGTTCGTGGTCGAGGCGATGAGCGTCGTCATCCAGGTCTTCTTCTACCCAAGGACCGGCCGCCGCGGGTTCAAGATGGCGCCGATCCACCACCATTTCGAGCAGCTGGGCTGGTCCGAGCCGACCGTGGTGATCCGTTTCTGGATCGTCTCCTTCGTCCTCGCCCTCGCCGGCCTGTCGACGCTGAAGCTGAGATGATCACCAGCCCCGCCTTTGCCGGAAAGAAATATGCGGTCCTCGGCCTCGCCCGCTCCGGCCGCGCCGTCGTCGAGGCGCTCGCCGCGAGCGGCGCGGAGATCATGGCGTGGGACCAGAGCCCCCAGGCCCGCGAGGCGCTGAGTTCCTCCCTGCCGCGAAGCGGCGGGGAGGGGGACCGCCCGAAGGGTGGTGGAGGGGTAGAAGGCGCTGGCGATCGAGGAGCCGCAGCCGAGCCTCAGCATCCGAGTCAGTTACCCCTCCACCATCCTGCGGATGGTCCCCCTCCCCATGCTGCGCATGGGGAGGAATTGATTCGCATCGCCGATCCGCTGGCGACCGCGCTCTACGGCTATGACGGGATCGTCGTCTCCCCGGGCGTGCCGCTGAACCGCCATCCGATCGCGGAGCGGGCGCGCAATGCCGGCGTGCCGCTGATCGGGGACATCGAATTGTTCGCCCAGGCGCGGGCGTCGCTGCCGCCGCACAAGGTCATCGGCATCACCGGGACCAACGGCAAGTCCACCACCACCGCGCTGGTCCACCATATCTGTCGGACTGCCGGCCTCCCGGCGACCATGGCCGGCAATATCGGCTATCCCATTCTCGGTCAGGAGCCGCTGCCGGAGAATGGCGTCTACGTGCTCGAGCTCTCCTCCTACCAGATCGACCTCACCCATAGCCTCGACTGCGACGTCTCCGTGCTGCTCAACGTCAGCCCGGACCATCTCGACCGCTATGACGGGGTCGAGGATTATGCCGCATCCAAGGCGCGGCTCTTCGCGATGCAGTCGGACGCGCATGTCGCCGTGATCGCCATCGACGACGACTTCACCCGCGCCATCGCCGCCACCGTGGCCGGGCGCAAGGTGCTGGTCTCGGCCGCCGACGTGAAGGATCAGTCGCACTGGCCCTCGCTGCAGGGGCCGCACAACGCCCAGAACATCGCCGCCGCCGTCGCCGCCGCTCGCGCGCTCGGCATCGCCGACACCGTGATCGCCCGCGGCCTCGCCAGCTATCGCGGCCTTCCGCACCGGATGGAGCGCATCGCCGAGAAGCACGGCGTCCTCTTCGTCAACGATTCGAAGGCGACCAACCCGAACAGTGCGGCGCCCGCCCTCGCGGCCTATCCCAGGGTGCACTGGATCCTGGGCGGCCTTCCCAAGTCCGACGATCTCGATCCGTGCGAGCCTTTTCTCGATCATGTCCGCGCGGCCTACACGATCGGCGAGGCCGGCCCGATGTTCGCCGATCTGCTCGAGGGCAAGGTCCCGGTGCGCCGCTGCGAGATGCTGCACGAGGCGGTGAGCTGCGCGGCCAGCGCCGCCGAGCCGGGCGAGGTCGTCCTCCTGTCGCCGGCCTGCGCATCGTTCGACCAGTTCAGGGATTATGAAGCACGCGGCGACGCGTTCCGCGCCGCGGTGGAGGCGCTTGCATGAGCATTTTGCAGCCCGTGACGAAAAGCGGCGCCGCCCGGCTCGGCCGTTCCGACCGCAGCCCGCTCGGCCGCTGGTTCTGGGAGATCGACCGCGTCCTCCTGATCCTGGTCGCGGTCCTGATCTCGATCGGCCTCGTCGCCGTCGCCGCCGCCTCGCCGGCCGCCGCCACCCGCTATTCGGGCGGAAACGTCAATTTCGCCTCGCTCCATTTCTTCTACCGGCAGCTGATGTGGATCGCGGTCGCGGTGCCGGTGCTGATCGCGGTGTCGATGCTGCCGAGAATGCTCGCCCGTCGGCTCTGCATCGTCGGCGCGATCGTCTTCACCATCTTCCTCTTCCTGGTGCCGATCATCGGGGTCGAGGTGAACGGCTCGCGGCGCTGGCTCGG
>JAXDPC010000365.1:0-5845 GCA_034668525.1 Sphingomonadales bacterium | reverse complement strand
CCTTCGTCGACGCCGAGCATGCGCTCGATCCCGTCTACGCCAAGAAGCTGGGCGTCGACGTCGACAACCTCATCGTCTCGCAGCCCGACACCGGCGAGCAGGCGCTCGAGATCACCGACACTTTGGTGCGGTCGAACGCGATCGACGTGCTCGTCGTCGATTCGGTCGCGGCGCTGGTGCCGCGGGCCGAGATCGAGGGCGAGATGGGCGACAGCCATGTCGGCCTGCAGGCCCGCTTGATGTCGCAGTCGCTGAGGAAGCTCACCGGCTCGATCTCGAAATCCAAGTGCATCGTCATCTTCATCAACCAGCTCAGGATGAAGATCGGCGTCATGTACGGCAATCCGGAGACGACCACCGGCGGCAACGCGCTCAAATTCTACGCGAGCGTGCGGCTCGACATCCGCCGCACCGGCCAGATCAAGGACCGCGACGACATCGTCGGCAACACCACCCGGGTTAAGGTGGTCAAGAACAAGGTCGCGCCGCCGTTCAAGCAGGTCGAGTTCGACATCATGTACGGCGAGGGCATCTCCAAGGTCGGCGAGATCCTCGATCTCGGCGTCAAGGCCGGGCTGGTCGAGAAATCGGGCGCCTGGTTCAGCTACGACAGCGTCCGCATCGGCCAGGGCCGGGAGAACGCCAAGGCATATCTCAAAGAGAATCCCGAGGTCCGGGACCGGCTCGAGCGGGCGATCCGCGGCAAGACCGAGACCGTCGCCGAGGCGCTGATGACCGGACCGGGACCCGACGACGACGTTTGACCGCGGACAGTTACCGATCGCGCAAGCCGGCGCGGAAAAGGCGAGGCGGAGGGGATCGGTAACTGTCCCCTCCACAGTGTCGGAGGGGATCGGTATCTGTCCCCTCCCGGTGTGACCCTCGTGTGACCTTCCGGCGCCGGCGCCCAGGGACAGTTACCGATCGCGCCGGTCGGGCGAAATGAGGCGAGGCCGAGGGGATCGGTAACTGTCCCCTCCAACGCTCAAGCCGGGCGCGCGGCCGTCTCCTGAATCTCGACCTCGGCCGGATCGTGGGAGTCGCGGCACGGCAGGCGGTTCGCCCAGAAGGCCACCGCCAGCGCCGCCAGGCCGCAGATTGTGAAGCCGGCGAGGAAGGGAAGGGTCGTCCCGTCGAACTGCTGGCCGATGGCGAAGCCGATCAGCGCGCCGCCGACGGTGGTGATCACGCCCTGCACCGAGGAGGCGGTGCCGGCGACATGGCCGAGCGGCTCCATCGCCAGCGCGCCGGCATTGGCCCCGATCAGGCCGAAGCAGCCCATGGTCAGCGCCTGCATCAGGATGAAGCTTGCGACCGTCTCGCCCGCCGCCCCGGCGATGCCGAGATGGGCCGCGGAGGCGAAGGTGAAGGCGCCGAGCGCGGCGAGCAGGATCCGACGCGAGCCGAGCCGCATCACCAGCCGCGAATTGGCGTAGGAGCTGAGCGCCATCGGCCCGGCGATCGCCGCGAACACCCAGGGCAGCAAATCGGGCCGCCCGAACACGTCGAACACGATCTGCTGGATCGAGCCGATGAAGGCGAACAGGGCGCCCATCAGCAGGGTCTGGGCGACGGTGTTGCCGATCGACTGGCGCGTCGTCAGCGTCAGCTGCGCCGCTTCGGCGATCTTCCCGACCGAGAGCGGGCGCCGGTTCTCCGCGGCGAGCGTCTCCGGCAGGCGCAGCATCGCCCAGAGCGTCAGCGCGACGCCGTAGGCGCCGAGGCCGATGAAGATGTAGCGCCAGCTCGCCACCGCCAGCACCGCCTGGCCGAAGGCGGGCGCGAGGATCGGGATGATCATGAACACGATCATCACCAGCGACATCACCCGCGCCATGCCCTCGCCCTGGTAGCGGTCGCGCACGATCGAGACGACGAGGGTGCGCGTGGCCGCGGCCGCCGCGCCCTGCATCGCCCGCGCGCCGAGCAGCAGCGCGAAGCTCGCGGCGAGCCCGGCGAGGGTGGCGAAGATTCCGTAGAGGACGAGCCCGGCGAGCAGCAGCCGCTTGCGCCCGAACCGGTCGGAGAGCGGTCCGTAGAAGAGCTGGGCGACGCCGAAGCCGAGCAGATAGAAAGTGATCACCAGCTGGCGGCGATTGTCCTCGTCGACGCCGAGCGACTCGCCGATCGCCGGCAGCGCCGGCAGCATCGCGTCGATGGCGAGCGCGTTCGACGCCATCAGCGCCGCCATCAAGGCGATGAACTCCTTCATCCCCGGGCCGCTCCACGGCTTCGGCTCGGGCGGCGCCCTGCGGTCGGTCATGTCGCTCTTCTTTCCGGGATCGCGTTTCGGCCGATGGACGCGGCGGGGCCGGACAAGTTCCGAGTATCCGCCGCGCCCGCCCGGCGCTAGCCTCGCGCGATGATCCTCGTCCACCATCTCGAGAATTCACGCTCGCAACGCATCTTGTGGCTGCTGGAGGAGCTCGGCCTCGATTATGAGGTCCGCCGCTACGCGCGCGACCGCAGGACCATGCTCGCGCCGCCCGAGCTGCGCCGCGTCCATCCGCTCGGCAAGTCCCCGCTCGTCGAGCATGACGGCCGCGTCCTCGCCGAGACCGGCGCGATCATCGACTATCTGGTCGAGCTCGGCGGCGGCCGCCTGGGCCCGCCCGCGCGGCGCGAGGCCGTGCTGCGCTACCGCCACTTCCTCCATTATGCCGAGGGCTCGCTGATGCCGCCTTTGCTGGTCATGCTGGTGCTGCGGCGCCTCGGCCTGCTCGGCCGCCCGGCGCGCCCCACCGTCCAGCGCATGATCGACGCGCATCTCGACTGGCTCGAGGCGGAGCTGGCGGCACGACCCTGGTTCGCCGGCGAAGCGTTCAGCGCCGCCGACATCATGATGAGCTTCCCGCTCGAGGCCGCCCGCCGCCGCGCCGGCCTCGACGACAGGCGCCCGAACCTGATCGACTGGCTGGAGCGCATCCACGCCCGCCCCGCTTACGGAGCGGCGCTCGCGAAAGGCGGTCCCTACGCCTACGCCTGAGCGGCGCTAGAAATGCTCGGCGCCGGGCGGCAGCGGCGGCCGGTGCGAAGGCGCGCGGGGCGGTTCGATCTCGGGCGGCTCGGGCGGATCGAGCGCGCCCTCCCATTTCGCCACCACCGCGCTCGCCACCGCGTTGCCGACGACGTTGGTCGCCGAGCGGCCCATGTCGAGGAAATGGTCGACCGCGATGATCAGCAGCAGCCCGGCCTCCGGTATCTCGAACAGGCTCAATGTCGCGGCGATCACGACCAGGCTCGCGCGCGGCACGCCGGCGACGCCCTTGGAGGTGATCATCAGCACCAGCAGCATGGTGATCATCGCGCCCCAGCTGAGGTCCATGCCGTAAGCCTGGGCGATGAAGATCGACGCGAAGGTCATGTACATCATCGAGCCGTCGAGATTGAACGAATATCCCAACGGCAGGACGAAGCTGGCGATGCGGGGCGGCACGCCGAAGCGGTCGAGCGCCTCCAGCGTGCGCGGATAGGCGGCCTCGGACGAGGCGGTCGAGAAAGCGAGCAGGATCGGCTCGCGAATGTAGCGGAACAGCAGCCCCGTCCGCCGCCCGACCACGACGAAGCATGCGGCGAACAGCAGCGCCCACAATATGATCAGGCCGAGATAGAAGCTGCCCATGAAGTTGACGTAGGTCACCATGATGCCGACGCCGCGCTGGGTGAGCGCCGCCGCGACCGCCGCGAACACGGCGAACGGGGCGAAGCGCATCACATAATCGGTGATCTGCAGCATCACCTTGACCAGGGCCTCGACGGCGCGAAGCAGAGGCCGCGCCGGCTCGCCGACGGCGAGGATCGCCACGCCGACGAAAAGCGAGAAGACGACGATCTGGAGGATCTCGTTGGTCGCCATCGCCTCGATCATCGAGGCGGGAACGAGATGGGTGACGAAATCCTGGAGGTTGAACGCCTCGCGGCTGACCCCGCTCGCCGCGTCCGCGGGAGGGATCGGCAGGCCGAGCCCGACTCCGGGCTGGAGCAGGTTGACGAGCATCAGGCCGAGGGTCAGCGAGACGAGGCTCGCGCAGACGAACCAGCCGATCGCCTTGGCGCCGACCCGGCCGAGCGCGGCGGTGTCGCCCATGTGCGCGATGCCCGCGACCAGGGTCGAGAAGACCAGAGGCGCGATGATCATCTTGATCAGGCTGAGGAACAGGGCCGTGACGATCGAGAAATAGCCGCCGATCCCGTTCAGCCGCGCCTGCGCCTCGGGCGTGCCGTCGGCGATGCTCGCATTGATCGCCCAGCCGACGACGACCCCGAGCACGAGGCCGGCGAGGATGTAATAAGTGAGGCGCTTGGCCACGCGGCGTTCCCCGTCTTCACAGTCCGTGCGGCGAGGAAGCCGATTGGCCGGGCCCGGTCAAGTGTGCCCGCGCGCGGTGTCTGGCCTCAGGCGGCTTCGAAGGGCAGATCGAGCGCCTCGGCGACCGCCTTGTGCCGGATCCTGCCGCCCGAGACGTTGAGGCCGGCGGCGAGGTGCGGGTCGGCCGCCATCGCGGCGTCGGCGCCGTGGGCGGCGATTCGCAGCACGAAGGGGAGGGTGGCGTTGTTGAGCGCGAAGGCGGAGGTGCGGGCGACCGCGCCGGGCATGTTGGCGACGCAATAATGGATGATGCCGTCCACCTCGTAGACCGGGTCCTCGTGGGTCGTCGCGCGCGACGTCTCGAAGCAGCCGCCCTGGTCGATCGCGATGTCGACCAGCACCGAGCCGCGCTTCATCGTCTTCAGCATGTCGCGCGTCACCAGCTTCGGCGCCGCCGCCCCGGGCACGAGCACGGCGCCGATCACCAGCTCCGACTTGGCGACCGCGTTGGCGATCGCCGCCTTGGAGGCGTAGGCCGTCTTGATCTGGCTCGAGAAGAACATGTCGAGCTCGGCGAGGCGCGCGTTCGAGATGTCGTAGATGGTGACGTCGGCGCGCATGCCGACCGCCATCTGCGCCGCGTTGACGCCGGCTACTCCGCCGCCGAGGATCGCGACCTTGGCCGGCAGCACGCCCGGCACGCCGCCGAGCAGCACGCCGCGTCCGCCCTGCTCCTTCTCGAGATAATGGGCGCCGACCTGGACCGACATGCGCCCCGCCACCTCCGACATCGGCCGCAGCAGCGGCAGCGAGCCGTCGCGCGCGGTCACCGTCTCGTAGGCGATGCAGGTCGCGCCCGAGCGCATCAGCCCCTCCGCCTGCGGCTTGTCGGCGGCAAGGTGGAGATAGGTGAACAGGGTGTGGCGGGATTCGAGCAAGGCGATCTCGCTCGGCAGCGGCTCCTTGACCTTCACGATCATGTCGGACGCCGCGAACACCTCGGCCGAAGTGCCGACGATCCGCGCGCCGGCCTCGACATAATCCGAATCGTCGAAATCGATGCCGCGCCCGGCCTTGGTCTCGACGATCACCTCGTGGCCGGCGGCGGTGAGCTCGGCGACCGAGGCCGGCGTGAGGCCCACCCGATATTCGTGGACCTTGATCTCCTTCGGCACGCCGACGCGCATCTTCTCACTCCGTTGATGGGGATGTTCGCGCGCCCCTATAACGGCGGCTTTCGGCTTTGTCGCGCCCGCCCGCTGCTGTTAGCGGGGGTCGATGAGCCCGGCCTCCGCCCCGATCGTCGTCACCGCTTTGTTCGGTCCGGGCGACGACGGCTGGCTCCAGGAGCTGAGGCGCGCGCATTATCCGCCGCAGCGCAACCGCGTCCCCGCGCACCTCACATTGTTTCGCCAGCTGCCGCCCTCGGCCGAAGGCGAGCTCTCCCGCCGGCTCGCAAGCTGGGCCGCGGCGCCCCCGCCGCCGGCGACGATCGCCGGCGTGATCGATCGCGGCGAGGGAACGGCGCTTCGCGTC